>JAUVCP010000279.1 GCA_030590765.1 Flavobacteriaceae bacterium
CTAACTTTTCCTTTAAACAGATCAATTTCACTATTAGATTGTGACAAAATATTATTTACACCATAAGCAATTAATGCTAAAGCAATCCAACTACCATAAACAACTATAAACACAATTCCAAAACCTATTAAGATCGAGTTAAAAATTCTGCTGGTTTTCTTTTTATCCAGTTTGATTGAAAACAATACATGTGCTATTGCCGGAATAAACAATATTCCAATAACTAAGGAAGAGAACAAAGCAAATGTTTTAGTCCATGCTAAAGGTCTGAACAATTTACCTTCTGAGGCCTGCATCGCAAACACAGGTAAAAAACTTACAATAGTTGTAGCCAGGGCTGTTATAATTGCAGATGCCACTTCAGTAGTTGCAACATAAATAACCTGTAATAATTGTTTTCCTATAGCACCTTCATTTTCGGGCATATCCAGATGTCGGATGATATTTTCTGTAAAAATAATACCGACATCTACCATAACTCCAATAGCAATAGCAATTCCTGAAAGGGCTACAATATTGGCATCCACATCAAAGAATTTCATTAAAATAAAGGTCATTAAAACCCCAATTGGCAACAAACTTGAAATTAATATAGATGCTCTCAGATTTAATACCAATACAATTACTACCAGAATGCTGATGAGAATTTCATGCGAAAGAGATGATTCCAGTGTTCCTAAAGTTTCGTGTATCAATCCCGAACGGTCGTAAAAAGGAATTATGGTGACTTTAGAAACTGTACCATCTGCAAGCACTTTTGAAGGCAATCCGGGATCAACTTCCTTAATTTTATCTTTTAAATTTTGAATGGTTTCCAGTGGGTTAGCACCATTACGTGCAACTACAACACCTCCCACTGCTTCCACTCCACTTTTATCCAAACCTCCACGACGTGTAGATGGACCGAACTGAATTTTCGCAACATCTTTTAACCGAATAGGTGTATGATCATTTACAGAAACTACACTTTCTTCCAAATCACTAAGGTTTTTGATATAACCCAATCCTCTAACCAAGTATTCGGCCTTATTAAATTCCAATGTTTGTGCGCCAATATCCATATTGGAATTCTTAACCGCATTTATAATCTTTTTGATATCTACTCCATGTGCTTTCATAGCATCCGGATCAATTTCAATTTGATATTCTTTGATAAAACCACCTATAGAACCAACCTCAGAAACACCTTTAGATGCTGTTAGATAATAGCGTACATAAAAATCTTGAATGGTTCTAAGTTCCTGAGGATCCCAGCCACCAGTAGGGTTTCCTGTTTTAGGATCTCTACCTTCTAAAGTGTACCAGTAAACCTGACCCAATGCTGTTGCATCTGGCCCCAATGCCGGTTTCACTTCTGTTGGAACCGTTTCCGGGGGTAAAGAATTTAGTTTTTCCAAAATTCGGGTTCTACTCCAGTAAAAATCAACATCATCTTCAAAAATGATATAGATACTTGAAAGTCCGAAAATAGAATTAGAACGAATTGTTTTTACACCCGGAATACCTAGTAAAGCTGATGTTAAAGGATAGGTGATCTGATCTTCTACATCTTGTGGAGATTGCCCCATCCATTCTGTAAAAACTATTTGCTGGTTTTCACCGATATCCGGAATTGCATCTACCGGTACAGGGTTTCTTTCCAACCAAGAAAGCTCCCAGTTAAATGGTGCAGTTACTATTCCACCAACAATTAATACAATGAGTAACATGAAGGTTATTAACTTGTTTTCAAGAAAATAACGAATGGTTTTATTTAACATTTTGATTTTGTTTATCCCAATGATATTTGGAAGTATTCGTTTATTTGCGTAATTGAGATTAAATGGCAGACTACCACACCTTTTTATTTAAAAAAATAAAAAGCCTCGTAGTTACATAAACGAGAATATCAAATAAGGAAAGACTGATAAAGAACTTGGTAATCTTTATCAATAAGTGGTGGTGAAGAATCAATAAAAGGAGTGATCTCCTCTTTTGTTTCAAATAAATTTAAATAAGTATAAGTAAATGCTAAAGCAAACTGAACAGAGTTTAATTCTAAACTGTCAATAGCTTGTTGTTCGTTCTGGTTACCAGGAATTAGTTCCTGAATATCATTACAGCATTTTTCGGGATCCATTTTATCTCCGGAAAAATCATCGATGGTGCATTCTTCCTCTTCAATTACCATTCCACAGGAATCTGCTTCGGTAAAATAGGAAACATCAACAACTTCACCCATACAAACATGCTTTTCAACGGTGAAAGACAACGAAGAAAACAATACTATAAGAGCTAATACAAATGCTAATATTTTATGAAGAAACTGTATCATCACAACAAATGTAACAATTAAAATTACTTTTTATTTTAAATAAATGTTAAGAATTCTTTAAAAAATGGAAACTTAGCTTAAATTCTCAATTACTTTTTTCAATATTTGTTGTACTTCACTTGCAATTACTCGCAGGTTTTCATTTTCAACAGCTCCCATAGAAGAAATCGGATCAATCGCCGAAATCTCAATATTTCCAGCTTTATTTCTCTCAACAATAATGTTGCAAGGAAGCATCAAGCCAATTTTACCTTCTTTAGATAATGCTTTATAGGCATATTGTGGGTGGCATGCTCCTAAAATTTCATACGGTCTGAAATCAACATCCAGTTTCTTTTTTAAAGTTGCTTTCATATCTATTTGGGTTAAAACTCCAAAACCTTCTTTTTTTAATTCTTCAACTAGTTTTTCTTTAGCTTCTTCAAAAGATATATTTTCCAAAACCGTATTAAAATAATATTTCATGTTTTATTTTTTTATTCAACTCTGCAAAATTAATAGAAATCTATTTTTCCAATGGATACTAATATGACAAAGATTTATAAAATTTACACTCTAAAATCCATTCTTTGGATTCTAACCGCATTTAAAATTGCCAATAAAGCAACGCCAACGTCTGCAATCACCGCTTCCCACATAATTGCAAGTCCGAAAGCGCCTAAAATCAAAACTAATATTTTCACACCTAAAGCCAGATAAATATTTTGCCAAATTATTTTATTTGTTGCATTTCCAATATGAATGGCAGTTGCAATTTTTGAAGGCTGATCTGTTTGAATAATAACATCGGCAGTTTCAATAGCTGCATCACTACCTAATCCACCCATTGCCATACCCACATCTGACAAGGTAATTACAGGTGCATCGTTGATTCCATCACCAATAAAAGCAATGGTTCTACCCTGTGCTTTCAAATTTTCAACTTCCTTAATTTTTCCTTCAGGCAATAAACCCCCAATCGCTTTTGTTAAACCTAAATCTTTTGCTATTTTATCTACAACCAACTGTTTATCACCAGATAACATAATGATATCTACTACCTTATCAATCTTATTCAACTCTGTAATCGCCAGTTTAGCATCATCCTTTAAGGTATCTGCAATGGTGATATAACCTGCATATTTATTATTCACAGCAACCACAACTATGGTATCTGTTATACTGTTTAATTGTTTATCATAAGTAATTTTATGCTTATCTAACAATTTGGTATTCCCTGCCAAGATCTCATATTCACCAACCTTTCCTTTCATCCCAAGTCCGAAAATTTCTTCCACAGAAGTAGACTTCCACTTATTCTGATCTAAATTTGCATATTTTGCAATAGCATTTGCAATAGGATGTGTTGAATTGCTTTCTAAAGTAGCCGTTAATTCCACTAACAATTTTTTATCTAAACTTTTATCCATAGAAGTGATAACTACTTTTTGGACTTCAAAAACACCCTTGGTCAAGGTTCCGGTTTTATCCATCACTACGGTATCCACTTTGGTCATCAGATCTAAATAATTAGAGCCTTTGAATAATATACCATTACGAGATCCGGCTCCAATTCCACCAAAATATCCTAAAGGAATGGAAATTACCAAAGCACAAGGACAAGAAATTACTAATACGACCAAGGCTCTATAAATCCACTCTGATAATATTTGACCAGGTATTAATAAAGGTGGCAAAAATGCAACAGCAAGTGAAATACC
>JAUVCP010000199.1 GCA_030590765.1 Flavobacteriaceae bacterium
TAGACACCTATAGAAGAGACAGTACACATTTAAAGTCCATTTATGAATTAAGTAAATTTTACAGGCAACTAAAATTTAATGATTCCACTGCCCTGTTTATTGACAAAGGATTGAGATTAAATCCAAAAAGTATTAATTTTAATCAATTAAAAGCCAAGGAAGCCTATGGTAAAAAAGACTATCAAACAGCATTGATCTATTTAAAAAAATTAGAAGATTTGCAATTCAAAACCATTTTTACCTACAAATTATTCGGTTTAACCTATATGAAATTAGAAGATTATGACAATGCTGAAAAATATTTTAAAAAGGTCTTAAAAAAGAATTATGGTGATGCTTCTTTACATTATAATATGGGTGTTTTACAAAAACTACAGGGAGATTTAAAAGGTGCAGAATTTAGTTTTATGTTTTCTATTATGAGTCAGAAACCAGATGTAGATAAACATTATTACGAAATTGGTTTGATCAATTTAGAACAAAAAAAATTACAGAAAGCAATTGGCAATTTTAAAAAATCCTATGAAAATAATTCCAACAACTATTATGCTTTATTTCAACTGGCTTTAGCTACCGACGATTTTTATAAAGACAAAACCATTGCCTTAAAGCATTTTGAAAATTATATAAAAAGATTTGATTCAAAAGACAAAGAAATGACAGCATATGTAATTAAACGATTGAGGGAAATGAAAAAGGAGTTTTTTATGGAGGGAGTTAAAATTGAATAGGAAATTATTATATTGCCTTATGAAAAAATCAAAACTAATCTATATATCATTGCTCATTCTTTTTATCAATTGCAGTAAAAAAGAAAAAGAGACAAACAATACCATCTTCTCCGGTACCATTAAAAACCCAATAATTGATAGTTTGTTGATCAAGGATATTAACCGAAAGACATATCATACTATTCACTTAAACAAAGACGATACATTTACCGATACCTTTTCAGTTCCAAAAGGATACTACAATTTAAATGACAGACAAAATGTGGTATATCTTTTTCTTCAACCATCAAAGCATCTAAAATCTATAATAACATATGGAGATAAAGTTTCCTCCCTAACATTTCAAGGTGGTGGGGCAAACGAAAACAATTATTTGCAGCAAAAAGTAGCACTTGATAAAACCTTTAAAGAGGTTGAAAGTTATAAATACATCGCAAACCTAAATGAAAAGACTTTTTTAAAATTAGTAGACTCTATTTACAGTGTAAAAAAGATTTTTTTGGATAACCATGTAGATCTTGATAAAGACTTTAGATTTTATGAATCTTTTTCTATAGAGAATGATAGAGCCACTTTACTAAATAGATATCCTAGATGGAGAGGATATTTACTTAAAAAGAATGATTATAACGTATCTGAAAACTTTCCTTATCCTTTTGAAAGCATTGAAATAAATAATGAGAGATTATTAGCTCATCCAAATTATATTAGCTGTTTAACTGAGTTTATCTCTTCTAAAATGATAGAAAGAAAAATAGTTGAAGATTATGATATAAAAGAAATGGAAACTATTGACGAGGAATTAAAAAATCAAATCATAAAGGATAAAGTCGCCTACAAGTCTATGCTTTTCAGGTTGCCAAGAACGAAAAAACTGGATAAGCTATATCCTGCATATATGTCATTTGCAAAAAATGAAACATATAAAGAAGAGATTGAAAAAATCTATCATAATTATAAAAAAATCTCTAAAGGAACCGTTTCTCCAACATTTGAATTGTATGATATCAACAACAAATTGGTTACACTAGAAGGCTTTCAAGGGAAACTGATTTATATTGATATTTGGGCAACCTGGTGCATCCCATGTGTACAACAAATACCTGCTTTAAATAAATTGGCAAAGGAGTTTGAAAATAAAAACATTGAATTTGTAAGTATATGCTTTAGTGATACAAAAGAAAGATGGAATAAAATGGTGAAAGAAAAAGAAATGAGCGGTATTCAACTTTTTGCTCCTGATGATTCCATCTCTTTTTTTGAAGATTACTTTATAAAAGGTATTCCTCGATTTATACTTATTGATGAAGTGGGTAAAATCATCGACGCTAATGCATATAGGCCTTCCGATTCAAAATTAAAAGAACAGTTATTAGAATTATTAAATTAAGATAATGAATAAACGAGCTGTATTCTACTTACTGGTTTTAATTTTAGTTTCTTTTTCCTGTTCTAAAAAACAAGAAAAAACAGAAGATGTTCAGTTAGAAATTGATCTTAAAAGTCTTGAAACAGATTTTATGACTTGGTGGACCTATCACAGTAAGAATATCATGTTATCATCTGATTTTACACCTGTAGACCAAAATTCTAAGAATATTAGCAAAGAGGATTTTTTAAAGGAATTAACTACTGGAAATTTTATTCCTTTGAAGATCAAATCAAAAAGTGATAACATTGTTTATAAACTTTTTCGATTAAATCAAAATGCCAACAAAGGAATTAGTGGAACCATTAAAAATATTTCAACAATATCTTATAATCATTTTAAAATGGAAGGTCGATCTTTTCCGAGTTTTGATTTTACAGATCTAAATGGTAATCTGTATACCAATGAAAACACAAAAGGGAAGATAGTAATTTTAAAATACTGGTTTATAAGTTGTAAACCTTGTGTTGCTGAATTTCCTGAGCTAAATTTACTTGTTAAAAAGTATCAAAACAGGAATGATATACTTTTTATTAGTTTGGCATTTGACTCTAAAAAAGCACTACAAGATTTTTTAATCAAAAAGCCATTTTCATATGCAGTTGTTCCAGATCAAAGAGAATTTATGGAGGCTATCTTAATAATTCATTCATACCCAACTCACTTTGTAATTGATAAAAAGGGCACGATCAAAAAGGTAGTAAATAAAGTTGATGAAATGTTACCCGCATTTAATAAGGAAATTCAATAAGTATCATCGAAAGGTTTCTCCTAATCACCTTCTTTCAAGTTAAACGACATTTTTTCACACCTTTTCAACAAATAACTCCCTAATTCAAATTAATTTGTACTTTCACCTATTGTAAACCATTGCAATGTTTTTTAGGCTTTTATTAGCAATATTATTTGTTTTATCACTTTCAAGCTGTGATTTTATATCACCTGGGAATGCTACACATCAAAATTTAACGATTACAGATACTGAAATAGACTATACTCTGGTTGATGTTTACCCTCTTTTTAGAGTTTGCAATGGTTGTGACACCAACACAAAACAAAATTTGTGCTTTGAAAGCGTTTTGGTTAATAATCTGGAAAAAAGTTTAAATAAAAACAGGATTTCTGTAGATAAAAAAATCCCTGAAACTATAATTGTAGGCCTTTTGGTTAATAGAAATTCTAAAATTCGTATCACCAATATTAATGTAACACCGGAAATTTTACAGGCAATTCCAGAACTGGATAGTTTACTAAACCAGGGTATCAAACAATTACCTGAAATTTTACAACCGGCATTAAAAAGAGGAATTCCTGTGGATGTTCAGTTTCAGTTACCAATAAAAATTAAGCAAATATCCTATTAGGATCACCACGTCGTTCGTACCTAACTCCTCGTGAAAACACACTTTTCTAACCTTCGTCTTTGCGAACGAAATGAAATGGAGTGTGGCAATCTCACAAAAAGCAAATGATTTTCCTACTTTTTAAATACCCTTCCTTTCCACTGATACCCTTTAAAAAAAGAAAGTATAACAACATAAACACTAAAAAATGGATATATGAAACTACTAATCAAATAGCTTCTCATAGAACCCTGTTGTTTAAAGAAACTGGCTGTTTTAAATAACAGAACAAAATCAATATTTAATTTCACCAAATAAAAGAGTCCGATATGTTGCCATGAGATCTTTTCAACCAATGCCAGCATGAATAAAATAATCAAATACAGATTGCCTGTAAAAACAATAAGTCCTGTAGTTTTTCCAAACATGTTTTTTGTGGATCCCATTTTTGCAGCCCAGCGAACTCTTTGATGAAATAAAGATCGAAGATCGGGTTGGGGTATTGTTTTTACAATGGATCCAAAGTTTTTTAAATACATCACTTCATTAGGAAAAACTTTCAATAATTTTTCCATTAAAAAAATATCATCTCCGCTGGCTATATGATCATTTCCTTCAAATCCATTTACAGTTTTAAATGCCTGTTTTGCATAACAAAGATTGGCACCATTACACATAAAAGGTTTGTTAATACCGAAACTTCCCATGGTTGTACCTTGCAGACTTAAAAAATCAAGATTCTGAAAGTGATCTAAAAACTTATTTTTAAATGTGTATGCAACAGGTGCAACAATCATTTTTACATTATTCTTTTGCAGGAATGCGTCCAAATTATTCAACCAGTTCGTAGGAACTTCACAATCGGCATCTGTAGAAATAATCCAGTCAAATTGAGATTCTAAAATTGCAGATTCTATTGCATTTTTTTTTGGAGAAGAGCTTTTTCTTTTATTTTGAATTACCTCTATTTGAACACCAGAATTCTCAACAATAAACTGATCCATAATAGCTTGAAAATCATCCGATGAATCGTCATTCACCATTAAAATTTCAAATTTATTTAACGGGTAATTTAATCGGGAAAAACTATTTAAAAGAGTCGGTAAATTCTTAGCTTCATTTCTAAATGGTACAATGATCGTGAAATTGTTTTGAGAAGTTGTTTTCTCAGGAAAAAATTCCGGTAAACGGTTAAAACCTCTCACCAGATCCATAATTAAAAGGATATAAACGATTGATATGAATATAGATAAAATAAGCACCTATTTAACGAAAACTTTTGCAGTTGTTGGCAATTCAAATGTAAAAACAAAATAACTACCAATAATAGCAGGAAGGGCAAAATTAAGCAGCCACATTAAAGTAGTGATACTTAAAATAATCATTTCGGGCACATCAAACAATCCAAAAACGGAAATTGCAATTGATCCTTTTACAATAAAATCAAAGACTACAAAACCCGGAATTACAGAAGCAATAAAATACATGCTACATATAGCTCCAATAGCTGTAAAATAATCCATTTCGACACCAAAGATCATTAATAAAAAATAAAACTGATGTGAAAATATAAGGTATCTGAACAATGAAACTTGTATGCTTTTTATTAGATCACTTATAGGTATTTGTCTGAAATATATACTAATCTTCGATATAATATTTTCTGAAATATATTTCTTGAACTGATTAAAGATCAATGCTATCAAAATAAACAAAATCACAAATAAATAAATGGTTTTGATTTGAAGATCTATTACAAAGGTTAATTGATC
>JAUVCP010000237.1 GCA_030590765.1 Flavobacteriaceae bacterium
GTTTAGAAATATAATACTGTCCATTTCGCTAATTTTACTTCTTTCGAATTGTAAAAAAAGTAAAAAGGATGGTCTTTTTGAATATGTAGATGTCTCTAGATCCAATATTACTTTTTCAAATACAATTATTCAAAATGACAGTATAAATCCCGCTGACTGCCTCAATTGTTTTAATGGTGGAGGAGTTGGTATTGGAGATTTTAATAATGATGGCTTATCGGATATTATTTTCTCTGGAAATCAGGTGTCTTCTAAAATTTATTTGAACAAAGGTTCTTTACAATTTGAAGATATTTCAGAGATTTCAAATTTTATACCTAAAGGTTGGATTACAGGTATATCAATAGTTGATATAAATTCCGACGGACTTGATGATATTTATTTAAATGTAGGAGGATTTCACTGTGATGGTGAATGTAAAAACTTACTCTATGTAAATAATGGGTTGAATAAAAATGGAATACCAACATTTACTGAAAATGCTGATGCTTATGGATTGGCAGATGGATTGTTTTCTCAACAATCTGTTTTTTTTGATTATGACAATGATGGTGATTTGGATGTTTATATTGTACACAATTCTAACAGAGCATTCTTTAACAGAAACATGGCAGTAATGAAGGATTTTTGGCCTGAATATCTTGCTGATTTTTTACTACGAAATGATACTGTAGAGGGCGTTGATCATCCCGTTTTTACAAACGTTTCAAAAGAACTTAATATAACACGAAAAGGATTAGGTTTAGGAATAGGGATAACCGACTTTAATAATGATAACCTTGTTGATGTTTATATAGCTAATGACTTTATTACCGAAGATCATTTATATATCAATAAAGCCCACAGGGATAGTATATCACCAAAGTTTATCGAATCAAACAAGCAATATTTACAGCATCAGACCATTAATGGTATGGGAATGGATATTGCAGATATCAATAATGATGGTTTACCAGATGTCATGGTGCTAGATATGATTCCGAAAGATTACAAAAGTCAAAAAAGAATGATGTCTTCAATGAATTATAATGGCTATTTAAAAACTCTAAATAGTGATTATACCAGTCAGTATATGCATAATACATTGCAATTTAATAATGGTATGCTTGATGGAAACCCCATCAAAAGCAGTGAGGTGGCTTTTCTTTTAGGTATTTCTAATACAGGTTGGAGCTGGGGACCTTTAATGGTTGATTTTGATAATGATGGCGATAAAGATATTTACATTTGTAATGGATTTATTAAAGATCTAATAGATCTTGATTTTATTAATTTTTCAACTGGAAAAAGTAAATATTTCACACCCAGTGATGAAAAATTAAAAGAATTCTTAGGAAATTTGCCGTCGATTGTTTTACCCAATTCTATTTATGAACAAAAAGACGAATATACCTTTGAGGATGTAAGCATAAAATGGATCAAGGATCAACCTTCCTTATCAAATGGTGTTGCTTATGCTGATTTTGATTTAGATGGTGATCTGGATATTGCAATAAATAACATAAACAGCGAAGCTTTTCTTATTGAGAACAAAACCACCGAAAAACTTATTAATCATTATCTTAGAATAAAACTTAACGGACAAGCAAAAAACCGAAAAGCAATAGGTGCAAAAATTGCAATTTGGAGTGAAGGAAAAGAACAACATCAATTCCAATCTGTTATCCGTGGATATATGTCTTCTATGGAATCTATTATACATTTTGGAGTAAAAACAAATACTATAGATTCCATAAGAATAATCTGGCCGGGTGGAAAAATCTCAAAACTTAAGAATGTAAAAACAGATCAAGTTTTAGAAATTGATTATGCGTCAGCCGGTAATCCTGCTGAAAAGAAATTAGATGAAAGGAAATTATTCAACTTGAATGAAGAAGTATTAAATTTTTCTCATCAGGAAAATTTCTATAATGAATATTTAAGACAACCTTTATTGATACGTCAATATTCACAAAAAGGTCCATGTATAGCTACTGCTAATATAGATGAAAATCCAGGTGATGAAATCTTTATAGGAGGTAGTTTTCAAAAGCCCGGACAATTATGGGTTCAGGATGATACAGGCGTTTATTATCCAAAACAAGCATTAGATTCTATCTATGAAGATACAAATGCTGTTTTTTTCGATGTAGATAATGATTCTGATCTGGATCTTTATGTCAGTAGTGGCGGTAATGAGTTTAATGAAAATTCACCCTATTATCAGGATAGAGTTTATCTTAATGATGGTAAAGGTTCTTTTTCTAAAGCTGAAAACATCTTGCCGGAATTCTTTCAAAGTACGGGTTGTGTCATACCTATAGATATTGATCACGATAATGATATGGATCTGTTTGTAGGAGCAAGAATTACGCCCGGCAATTATCCCAAAACTCCAGAAAGTATCATACTAATTAATGAAAACGGTCACTTTATAAAACGAACTGCATCTGAGATCTCAGAAATTGGTATGGTCACCGATGCCGTATGGATAGATATGGATGGTGATAATTGGGAAGATCTAATTATTGTTGGCGAGTTTATGGAAATCAAAATATTTAAGAACAATAAAGGAGAACTCCAAAAAATGCCTGTTACCTGGCTAGACAGCAACAATCAAAAGATTACTACCGAAGGTTGGTGGAATTGCATTGAGGCAGCTGATTTTGATAATGATGGAGATATTGATCTTATCGCCGGGAATCAAGGATTGAATGGCTTTGTAAAACCCAAAAAGAATTATCCTTTATATGTTTATGCAAATGATTTTGATAAAAACGGAATAATAGACCCTGTTTTAGGTCAATATTTTGCAAATGAAAAAGGTAAAAATATATTATTTCCTATCCATACTCGTGACGGTTTAAAGACTCAATTTCCGGAATCTCCAATTAATTTCTTTTCCTATGAGGAATTTACTCATATTGATTTTAAAAATCTTTTAGGAATTAAAGACCTTGAATCAGAAACGCTAAAAGCTACAATTTTCACCAGCAGTTATATTGAAAACTTGGGCAATGGAAAATTTAAATTAATAGCTTTACCTAAATCCTGTCAGGTTTCACCAATCAATGATATTCTTATTGATGATTTTGATCATGATGGTTTATTTGATGCCCTGTTGGTTGGAAATGATTTTTCTGCTGAATCAAATTATGGTAGATTCGACGCACTAACAGGACTCTTTTTAAAGAGAAATAAAACTGGTTTTGACGTTATTCCAAGCAGGGAATCTGGTTTTTATGTACCTTATCAATCAAATCATATTACAGAAATAATAGATAATAAAGGTCGAAAACTTGTACTTTCAACTCAGAATAATGAAAAAGTTTGTGTTTTTAATTTAGAGAAAAAATAAGCTTCCACTAAATTCCGACAAAGAAACAATTAAAAAAGCGGTGAACCTTTGTAATGGAAAGGGTATTCAACTATTTGATGGAAATGTAATTTTCATAAAAAACAAGGGAGATGTGGATCAGGTATTTGAGTATGCAAAAACTGCTAAAATAGAAATGATCATAGGCGTACCCAATCATGAATTATTAGGCTATGTTGAAAATGTTGTAAAGCAATATGATATAAAACTAGCCATACATAATCATGGGCCTGATGATAAACTATATCTAAGTGAGGAGAGTATTTACAGTAGGGTAAAATATGGATCCAAGAATGGGGATTATTATATTTGAGTGTACAGTCTTGGGTTTTATAGTGCATTTAAAATTAATGCTAAGATTTTTTTACTGGACTGCTATTAAAAAAATAAAAAATCCCTTCAAAGAGAATATTTTAAATAAAAATGAGCTAGTATAGAAATTTGGGGTTTACTTACCCAATTAAAAAAGGTATGAAAAACGAATTAACAATAAGATTCTCCAAAACAGAAGATTTGCCTTTTATTGTAAACATTTACAATCAGGCAATTAGATCTGGTAATGCTACAGGAGATATCAATGAATTTGATGTTGCCAATAGGATTGACTGGTTTTCTAAATATGATAATAACGAATACCCTCTTTATGTGGCAGAAATTTCCAATAGAGTCATTGGTTATTGTACCATATCACCTTACAGGTCAGGAAGGCAGGCAATGTCAAAAGTAGCAGAAATAAGTTATTATGTTGACTATTCCTATCATAGAAAAGGAATAGGAACCGCATTAATCAACCATGCCATAGCGGATTGTAAAAGAATCAAAAAAGAAAGTCTGCTTGCAATTCTTTTAGATATCAATACCCAAAGTATTGGGATTTTGAAAAAGTTTAAATTTGAAAAATGGGGTTACTTTCCTGATATTATTGACCTCCATGGTATAAGATGCAGTCAATTAATTTATGGGTTAAAAATTAAAAAACAATAACCCTTGAAACCAAATTCAATTCCCATTAGATCACTAAATATTATTTAGAGGTTTTATTTTTCAAAAGTAATTCCTTTAATATTTAGTTCAGAAAGAATGATATCTACATGGAAATAGTAATATTTAAATAATTTTTTGCTTATCTGGATCCCAAAAAACTTTTCTTTGTTCACGATAAGCAATGGTTCCCATATGAGCTGTAATTGCTTCTTCAAATCCCTGATCAACATTACAAGCTGGTTGTCTTTTGGTTCTGATAGCATCAATCCAGTCTTTTATATGTAAATGAGTAGTGCTCACCCTCTTTTCTCCTTGATAAGAATAAAGTAAACCACGGCTGGCAAAATACTGTTCCGTTGCCGAAGTTACACCATC
>JAUVCP010000267.1 GCA_030590765.1 Flavobacteriaceae bacterium
CTTTAAGCTATTTACTGACCCTTCCCCGGATTCCGCAAATATATTATGGTACCGAAATTTTGACGGAGAATTCCAAAAAACCCGGAGATCACGGTTTGATAAGGTCTGATTTTCCAGGTGGATGGAAAGGTGATAAAGTAAATGCTTTTACAGGAAAAGGATTAACAAGTGACCAATTGGAAATGCAATTCTTTTTAAAAAAAATACTTAATTATCGTAAAACAAGTGATGCCATTCACAATGGAAAGACCATTCATTTTGCACCTCAAAATGGCATTTATGTGCTTTTTAAAAAAATGAATGATGAAGTTGTTGTACTTATCATTAATAAAAACAAATCTCCCGTCAATTTAGACGTGAAAAGGTTTAAAGAAATAGGAATCGATGGACAGGAATTAAAAAATATTATTTCCGGAGTAATAATTCCTTGGAACGATACGCTAAAACTTGACTCTAAAGGAAGTATTCTATTAAACAGCAAATTAAAATAATTTAAACCTTCTTTACAAAAGTTTTATTCTAGCATATCTGTGACAATCAATTGATCGATTATAATAATCCTAAACATTAAATGATAAAAAGTATAATATTATTGGTTTTCATTTTATCTATTCAAAATTCATTTTGTCAGGTTACTTTTATAGTAGAAAATCTTCCTAAAAACACTCCAAAAAATGCTGAAATTTTTATTTCAGGAGATTTTGAAAACTGGACAGGCGGACAGGAAAAATACAAATTAAAAAATATTGATAATAAGTATTTTACTACAATTCCGAAAACTAGCAAGCCAATCCATTTTAAATTTACACAAGGTGATTGGAAAAGTGTTGAAACAGATAAAAATGGTCATGATCTGGAAAACAGAACATATACTTTTCATAAAGAAATTGATACTGTTAAAATAGATATTCAGGCTTGGTCAAATAAGGTTAACAAAAAATCCACTGCTTCTAAAAATGTATTTGTTTTATCTGAAGATTTTTATATACCTCAATTGAACAGAAAACGGAAAATATGGCTTTATTTACCTCCAGATTACCATACTTCTAAAAGCAAATATCCGGTTATTTATATGCATGATGGACAAAATTTGTTTGATGAACTCAATTCCTTTTCAGGAGAATGGCAAGTAGATGAAACTTTAAACCAAATTTTTAAAGAAAACGGGATGGGTATAATTGTTATTGGAATAGATAATGGCGCTGACAAGAGACTGAACGAATATTCTCTATGGAAAAACAGTAAATATGGTGGTGGTGAAGGAGACGCATATGTGGATTTTATAGTGAAAACCTTAAAACCATATGTTGATAATAAGTTTAGAACCAGATCAGATAAAAGTAATACAGCAATTTTTGGCAGCTCCATGGGAGGATTGATCTCTTTTTATGCAACTTTAAATTATCCTGAAATCTTTGGTAAAAGTGGTATGTTTTCTCCTTCTTTTTGGTTTTCTGAACAGAGTTTTGTCTTCGCAAAAAAGAAAGGAAATTTAAATCATACCAAAATATACTTTTTGGCTGGTAACAAAGAAGGTGAAAATGTTGCCTTTGAAGAGATAAACCAAACTGTAAAAGATATGAATTCAGTAGTTTCTATTTTAAAAAAACAAGGGTTTGAATCCAAAAACATAAAAGAAACAGTTGTTCAAGGTGGTAAACACAATGAAAAAATGTGGAGAGAAAATTTTAAAGATGCAATTTTATGGTTGTTTGCCTCCTAAATCTCTCAAAGGGAACCAATCAATTACCTTATAAATAACAATCTAAATTAGAGGGAATCCAGAGATGTGTGTGTGCAAAAAATGAATGAAAATCACACCTAATCAAGTAAACAAAGAAATTATTTAGAACCAAATAAAATATTATAGATCTAGTTAGAATTATGAAAATCTAATTATTAAGATCCATTGACCATACAAAAACATAAAACAAACCATTTAAATTAAATTATAATGATTAAATCAATTTTGAAAAATATAATCACTTTGAAATCCTTGCGGAAATTTTTTAGGAACCTAACAGTTAAAACCTATATCTTTTCAATTTCGTTCCTATTATTATTGAGTTGTGAAAAAGCACCTAAAAATGAAATTATTGAATCAAGTACCTCTCAAAAAACTCCTTTTGTCTGGGAAAATGCTACTGTTTATTTTTTATTGACAGATCGTTTTAATAACGGAAATTCTCAAAATGATTTAAATTTTAATCGCACAAAAAAAACAGCAAAATTAAGAGGATTTAAGGGTGGCGATATTAAAGGAATTACAAAAAAAATTGAAGAAGGATATTTTTCTAATCTGGGCGTTAATGCTATTTGGTTTACACCTGTTGTTGAACAAATCCACGGAAGTGTTGATGAAGGAACAGGTAACACCTATGGTTTTCATGGGTATTGGGCCAAAGATTGGACTGCCTTAGATCCTAATTTTGGTACTGGGGAAGAATTGAAAGAATTGGTTGAAAAAGCACATCAAAATGGAATTCGAATTGTCTTAGATGGTGTGATCAATCATACCGGTCCGGTAACAGAGTTCGATCCGGTTTGGCCAGATAATTGGGTACGAACCAACCCTCAATGTGATTATAAAAGCTATAAAGGTACAACTGCTTGTACGCTTGTAAAAAACTTACCAGATATACTTACTGAAAGCAATGAAGAGGTTGAAATTCCAATATCATTGGCAGAAAAATGGAAATCGGAAGGACGATATGAACAGGAAATTGCTGAATTAAACACATTTTTTGAGCGTACAGGATATCTGAGAACTCCACACCATTATATCATCAAATGGTTGACCGATTATATTTCGGAATTTGGAATTGATGGCTATAGAGCTGATACAGTAAAGCATCTGGAAGAATCAGTCTGGGCAGAGTTTGATGATCAATGTGAATATTCTTTTTCAGAATGGAAAAAGAATAATCCTGATAAAGTTTTAGATAACAATGATTTTTACCTTGTAGGTGAAGTTTATGGTTATGGAATAAGTTCTGAAAACATCTATGATTTTGGTGATAAAAAAGTAGATTACTTTAAAAATGGTTTTAATAGTTTGATCAATTTTGAATTCAAATATGATGCCCAAAAAGAATGTGAATTCATCTTTTCAAAATACAATGAAAAACTTCAAGGTGGATCAAAACATTTTGGCGTTTTAAATTATTTAACTTCTCATGATGATGGGAGTCCGTTTGATAAAGAAAGAAAGAAAAGTTATGAATCTGCTACAAAATTGTTGTTATCTCCCGGCGCTGCGCAAATCTATTATGGAGATGAATCTGCAAGATCATTGATCATTGAAGGCACAGAAGGTGATGCGACTTTGCGCTCATTTATGAATTGGAGTGAAATTAACTCTGATAAAAACACACAGGATATATTATTACATTGGCAAAAGATAGGTCAATTCAGAAATAATCATCTTGCTATTGGAGCAGGAGTTCATAAAATGATCTCAAAATCACCTTATACTTTTAGCAGAATCTATGCTAAAAATGATTTTTCTGATAAAGTGATCATTGGCTTAGAAATGAAAATTGGTGAGAAAAAAATGGATGTTTCCTCTGTTTTTAAAGATGGGGATATTTTGGTAGATAAATATTCCAATAAGGAAATTACGGTAAGAAAAGGGAGTGTTCAATTAAATACTCCTTTCAAAATTGTTTTATTGGAGAAGAAATAAAGTCATGAAAAAAATAATTTACAGCTTTTTAATCCTATTACTAGTTACTAATTGTGCAGAAGAAAAAGCAATAGAAACGAAACCAACAGAAGTAAAAAAGGAATATAAAAAAGTTATTTATCAGGTTTTTACCCGTTTGTTTGGTAATGAAAACACAACCAACAAACCTTGGGGAACTATAAAAGAAAACGGAGTTGGGAAATTCAATGATTTTACTGACAAAGCCCTTCTGGAGATCAAAGATTTGGGAGTAACACATATTTGGTATACCGGAATTTTACATCATGCTACCATAACCGATTATAGCAAATACGGAATTTCAAATGATGATCCAGACATTGTAAAAGGACGTGCAGGTTCTCCTTATGCTGTAAAAGATTATTATCAGGTTGACCCGGATCTTGCGGTAGATGTGACAAAGCGAATGGAAGAATTTGAGAAACTGATTAAACGAACCCATAAAGCAGGAATGAAAGTTGTGATAGATATTGTTCCGAATCATATTGCACGAGCTTATAAAGGTAAAAACAATCCTGCCAATGTAACTGATTTTGGAGCCAACGATGATAAAAC
>JAUVCP010000352.1 GCA_030590765.1 Flavobacteriaceae bacterium
ATCTGATAAATTCTAAAAAAGCGGAAATAGAAAAAATCAAAAATGATCTGAATATTTTATCTGAAAAAATACATGATAGAAGAGTGAATGCAATTGCTGTTTTTATAAAAAAACTGGAAATGACCTTAACTCGTTTGGAGATGAAAAATACACGATTTTTAATTGATTTAAAAGCAACAGATCAATTTTTGTTTAATGGAAAAGATAGTTTGACTTTTATGATCTCAGCAGATAAGGGTAAAGTTTTTGAAAGCCTAAAAAAAGTAGCTTCAGGAGGTGAAATGTCACGAATTATGCTTGCAGTAAAAGCCATCATGTCTAAATACACAAAATTACCAGCTATTATATTTGATGAGATTGATACAGGAGTTTCCGGTGAAGTATCCAATAAAATTGTTGATTTGATGAGAGAAATGAGTGCCAACATGCAGGTTATTTCCATAACACATCTACCACAAATAGCAGCCAAAGGAAATCAGCATTATAAAGTATTTAAAGAAGAAATAAATGGCGCTATTTGTTCAAATATTAAGCTTTTAAATAGCGAAGAACGAATTACTGAGTTGGCAGAAATGCTAGGCGGAAAAAGTATTAGTAAAACAGCAATTGAACATGCAAAACAATTGTTACATTAATTACTATATTTGCAAACGATTAAAATTAAAACTATTAATAAAATAACATTGTATGTATAATTTACTAAAAGGTAAAAAAGGTATTATTTTTGGAGCTTTGGATTCACAATCCATTGCATGGAAAGTTGCTGAAAGAGCACATGAAGAAGGTGCTAAATTTGTTTTAACAAATGCTCCGGTTGCATTACGGCTTGGAACAATTTCAGAACTGGCAGAAAAAACAGGATCACAAGTAATACCAGCTGACGCTACATCCATTATGGATCTTGAAAACTTGGTAGATCAGGCTATGGAAGTATTAGGTGGTAAAATTGATTTTGTATTGCATTCCATCGGAATGTCAGTTAATGTAAGGAGAGGAAATCACTATACCAATCAGGATTATAATTTTACAAAAACCGGTTGGGATGTTTCAGCATTGTCTTTTCACAGAATGATGAGTGTTTTATATAAAAAAGATGCAATGAAGGAATGGGGAAGTATTGTTGCATTGACTTATATGGCTGCACAACGTGTATTTCCTGATTATAATGATATGGCAGATAATAAAGCTTATTTAGAATCTGTAGCTCGTAGTTTTGGATATTTCTTTGGTAGAGATAAAAATGTAAGGGTTAATACAATATCACAATCACCAACTCCTACAACTGCAGGTAGCGGTGTGAAGGGCTTTGATGGTTTTATCGCTTACGCGGAAAAAATGTCTCCTCTTGGAAATGCAACTGCTTTAGAATGCGCAGATTATACGATTAGTTTGTTCTCTGATCTTACAAAAAAAGTAACACTTCAAAATTTATTCCATGATGGTGGATTTTCAAATATGGGAATCAGTTCTTCAATTATGGATGATTTTATGAAAGAGTACGAGACAAAAGAAGAGGAACCTAAAAAGAAAGGGAAAAAATAGTTTTTTTGGTTTTACAGAATATATGGAGGTGATCGTAAAGATCACCTCTTTTTTTGTTTTAATTGAATTATAAAATTACAATCTGTAATTTTAGATTTTTTTAGAAGTATGAGGATTGTCACTTTTATTTAATTTTAAAATTATACTTTTGGGAATCTTAAAAAAATAAATAATAACAAATAAATGAGACCACTAAAAATTATTGTACTGGCAAAACAGGTTCCTGATACCAGAAATGTTGGTACAGATGCAATGAAACCTGATGGTACTGTTAATAGAGGAAAGCTTCCGGTTATTTTTAATCCGGATGACTTGCATGCATTGGAACTGGCATTGAATATCAAGGATAGAATTCCGGGAACGGAAGTCACTATTTTGACTATGGGACCAAAAAGAGCAGCTGACATTATCAGAGAAGGTTATTATCGTGGAGCTGATCATGGTATCATGATCTCTGATAAAAGATTTGGTGGTGCTGATACATTGGCAACTAGTTATACATTGGTAAAAGGAATTCAAAAGTTATCTCCATACGATCTCATCTTTGGAGGGAGACAGGCTATTGATGGCGATACTGCTCAGGTTGGTCCACAATGTGCTGATAAATTGAAAATTCCACAAATTACTTATGTAGAAGAAATCATTTCGTTTTCTGATAATGAAATTATTGCAAAGCGACGTTTGGAAAAAGGAGTGGAAACAGTATCCTCACCATTTCCGTGTTTGATGACAGTTCATGAATCATCTCCGGCTTGCAGATCAAGACATGCCAAGAACGTGATGAAATTTAAATATGCCAGAACTGGTACAGAGTTGAAATCCAAATCTGTAGAAGAGTTAATTCATGCTTTACATAAAAAAAGACCCTATTTAACTATTCCGGAATGGGGAGTAGAAGATATTGATGCCGAAATGGGAAAAATTGGACTGGCAGGCTCTCCCACAAAGGTGAAATCTGTAGAGAGTATTGTATTGACTTCTGATGAAAATAAAATATTGAGTGATTCAGATCAGGATATTGAAATGATGATCAAGGAGTTAATTGAAAATCATACAATAGGTTAATAGTTGGATTAAAGGTTCATTAAGAAGATTACATTTAAGAATAAAATTATGAAGAGTGTTTTTGTTTATTGCGAAGTCGAAGATCAAAAAATAGCGGAGATAAGTCAGGAATTGCTTTCTGCTGGAAAACGTTTGGCTGAAAAATTAGGATGCCCAATGGAAGCTATGGTTTTTGGAGCAAATTTAAAAGGAATTGAATATCAAATAGCACCATTTGGTGTTGATAAAATTCATGTTGCTGATGATGCCCGTTTAGAACCATTTAGAACGCTTCCCCATGCAGCTCTTGCTACTGATATTTTGAAAAAAGTAGATCCTCAAATTGTTTTGTTCGGAGCAACTTCAATTGGTAGAGATCTGGCACCAAGGCTTGCATCTGTTTTAAACTGCGGACTTACAGCTGATTGTACTATCCTTGATATTGGTGATCATTTTGTAAAGAAAGAGAAGAAAGAATATAAAGATCTTTTATATGCTATTCGTCCTGCCTTTGGTGGTAGTATCATGGCAAATATTATCAATTGGGATATGCATCCTCA
>JAUVCP010000012.1 GCA_030590765.1 Flavobacteriaceae bacterium
CGATCATTTGCTCCAATGATATTTTTATAACTTTTTGCAGACATAGCATTTAAGCTACCACTTGTAAACGCTAAACCAACAGCTCCTGCAGATGCCTTTCTTATAAAATCCCTTCTATTAGAACTCATAATCTATTTATTTAAATTTTTAATTTTTATATTTCTAAAAGAAACAAGATCTCCATGATCCTGAAGTAAGATAAATCCTTTATCAGCTTCCCCAAAATTAGGCCATTTTACATATTTACTTTCTGAAACTAATTTACGATAATCAGCACTTTTTCGCTCATATTGTAATACTTTCATTCCATTTAACCAGTGTTCCACATGATTGTTTTTTGAAACAATCCGGGCACTGTTCCATTCACCTATTGGATTTAATGGTTTGTCAGGATTTGCTTGAATTAAATCGTACAAAGAAGATACCGTTCTGCTTCCTTCGTGATTTCCTTTTAGAGCATCCGGATGCTCTTTATCATCCAGAATCTGATATTCCAAGCCGATAGAAGAACCCGGACCTTTATTGGTTTCTGTATTTACATAATACTTGATACCGCTATTGGCGCCTTTGGTTATTTTAAAATCAACTTTTAATTCAAAATCACCATAAGGTTCTGTAGTAACAATATCACCACCTGCTCTGGATTCTCCACCGCCAGAAGCCAAAACAGAGAGTACACCATCTTTTATGACCCATCCTTTTTCTGGAAATTTATCTAATCTTGCACCTCTCCAGCCATTGGTTGTTTTTCCATCCCATAATAATTTCCATCCATTTTTCTTTTCATCTTGAGTTAATTTATTCTTTGTAATTATCGGACTCAAATTAGATTTTTTTGAATATTTGGATACATCATCTGTGATGATCTTTATGTTTTTCCATAGGATTTCGGTTCCTTCTTTATTATCTTTACCAATACCATGAACCTGCAATGCAATAAATCCACTTGCTGTTTTATCATCAATTAAATAAGATGCAGGAACTCCATTGATCCATGTTTTTAGAGTGTCTCCTATAGCTTCAATACGGTAATGATTCCATTTATTTTGTTTAAAAGCTTTTTGAGCATCCTTATTATCTTCAAGTGTATTTAACCATCCACGTCTGGCTTCGTCATAAATACCTGCACTCCATGCTCTTTCTGAAGGGTCAATCTCCACCTGATAGCCATGAACTCTGAAATTACTGTAATATGGAAAACTATTACTACGGATTTGAATTCCTGAATTCATTGATGGATCAACTTTATAATCCAGTTCCAGAATAAAATCATCATACATTTTATCTGTTGTTAAAAATGAATTGGGTGTGTTATGAACGGTTGATCCGACTATAATTTCATCTCTTACGGTATAATTAGCTTTACCATTTTTTTGAGTCCAGCCATTAAGTGTTTTTCCGTCAAACAGATCTACCCATGGTTCATTTGGTTTATTCTCTTGGCAGCTGGTTAAAAAGACTGTTATTAAAAATGCGAATAGACTGATAACTTTGATTGATTTTAGATTATTTTTCATGCTATATATTAATTAAGATTTAATGATTTTTCTATTCCATATTCTAAGCCTGTTAGTTCTGCTAACCCTTTCATTCTGCCAATGCATGAGTAACCAGGATAAAAGTTTTTCTCTAGGTCACCCATCATTTGAAATCCATGATCAGGGCGCATAGGTATAGCATGATCCTCTCTTCCTTCTTGTTTTCTTCTATTTTGCTCGATTACAATATTTTTTATTACAGCATACATATCTACATCTCCACCAAGATGGGTAGCCTCCTGAAAGTTTCCTGATGTATCTCGAAAAGTACTTCTTAAATGTATAAAATGGACTTTATCTGCAAAACGATTAAACATTTTTGGTAAATCATTATCAGCCCTGACACCAAAAGAACCTGTGCAAAATGTAAGTCCATTATTTGGACTTTCAACACTAGAAAGCAGATCATTTACATCTTCTGATGTACTAACAATTCTTGGTAATCCCAATATTGGATAGGGTGGATCATCAGGATGTATACACATTTTAACACCTGCTTTTTCTGCAACTGGAATAATTTCACTCAAGAAATAATTCAAATGCTCTTTTAATTTCTTTACATCAATATGTTTATATCGATCCAAGGCGTTTTTAAATTCTGCCATGGTATATTTTTCATCAGTACCAGGTAAATTTGCAATTAAAACTTCAGTTAAGGATTCAATATCATCATCATTTAACTTTTCAAAATAATTCTTAGCACTAGAAACCTGATCTTTGGTATAATCCTTTTCAGCATTTTCTCTTCTTAATATAAACAAATCAAAAGCTGCAAAAGCAATAAGCTCAAATCTTAGTGTACTGGCACCATTTTCTAATTTATAATTTATGTTTGTCCTTGTCCAATCCATGATTGGCATAAAATTATAGCAAACTATTTTAATTCCACTTGCTCCTAAATTTTCAATACTTTTTTTATAATTTTCAATAAATTGCTTGTAATTTCCGGTTTGAGTTTTGATATCTTCATGAATTGGAACACTTTCAGTTACAAACCATTTTAGACCATTATTTTCAATTAATTTCTTTCTTTTCTGTATATCATCTTTGGACCACACTTCACCATACGGAACATGAGATAAAGAAGTTACAATATCACTTACTCCTGCTTGTTTTATATCTGAAAAAGAAACGTTGTCGTGCTCACCATACCAACGCCAGGTTTTGATCATACTCATATTGACAAATTAATTAAATTAAACTCCACTAAAAACATTGAATCCACCATCAATAGGTACTACAACACCTGTTACAAAGGATGCTGCATCGCTAATAAGCCAATGGATCACACCATTGAGTTCTTCTGCTTCTCCAAATCGTTTCATCGGTGTATTTGCAATAATTTTATTACCACGTTCTGTATAGGTCCCATCATCATTTAACAACAGTTTCCTATTTTGATTACCTATAAAAAACCCGGGAGCAATGGCATTTACTCTTAATTTATCACCAAATTTTAAAGCAAACTCTGTTGCCATCCATTCGGTTAAATTTGTTACTGCTGCTTTAGATACCGAATAACCAACCACTCTGGTAATTGTTCTAAAAACAGCCATGGAAGAGTAATTAATAATAACACCTTTTCCGATTTCAGCCATTATTTTTCCAAAAACCAAAGAAGGAATTAACGTACCGTTTAGGTTTAGATCAGATACTTTTTTAAAGTCGTCTAATTTTAGATCAAATATGGTTTGATCTTCTGCTATGGTCGCACCCGGCATATTACCACCGGCAGCATTCAACAAAACATCTACTTTTCCCCAATGAGAAATTATTTTCTCACTGATTTCCTTCACTTTTGTGTTATCAAGAACATCACAAATGTATCCGATAACATTATTGTCAAACTCTTTTAACTCGATCAATTTTGATTCTAACCTTTCCTGGTCAAAGTCTAAAATTACAACTTTTGCATTGCATTCTAACAAATACTTTGCTATTGTTCCGCCAAGAACTCCGGATCCTCCAGTTATAACACAAACCTTGTTGGAGATGTTTAAATCATCAGTCATTTTATATTTTATTTTTCGTGTACGCACACAAATGTATATTAATTGCAGGAATAATCAAATTATTTTAGTATTATTTTTAAATATATATATCAGAAAATCAAATAAATAGAAATTGAAAATTATTTTCGTGTACGTAAATGAAAATAACTTTTTTTAATAAAATTTTGTTACATTTGATGACATCAACAAAATACATCAATTGAAAGAGAATAAAACACCGGTAAAAATCAAAGACATTGCAAAAATAGCCAATGTTTCTACAGGGACAGTTGATAGAGTTCTCCACAACAGGAGTGATGTGTCTGAAAAAACCAGAGAAAAAGTTCTTAAAATAATTGAAGAACTAGGGTATAAAACAAATATTATTGCCAAAACTTTAGCCTCTAAAAATCAGATTATTTTTTCTATTCTAATTCCGGAAGAGGATGAATATAGTAGTTACTGGCAAAAACCTTTGTTTGGCATACAAAAAGCAGAAGAGGAGTTATCGACCTTTGGAATTAAGATCCATAAATATTTTTTTAGTTTTTCTGATACAGATTCTTTTAAAGAAAAAGCAACTTTATTATTGAAAGAAAATCCAAATGCAGTTGTATTTGCTCCAATATTTAAAGAAGAGTCCTTGGTTTTTGCAAAAAGCTTAGATAGTAGAAATATTCCTTTTATTCTTGTTGATTCAAATCTGGAAGATAAGAATAACAATATTGCTTATGTTGGTCATAATTCTTTTCAGAGTGGTGTTGTGGCGGCAAAACTAATTCATACGAGGATCGCCCCCACAGATAACGTACTAATGATAAACCTGGCCTTGAATGCAAAAGATCTGAATCATCTAAGCGATAGATCAAACGGATTCAGGTCTTTTTATGCAGAACAAGATAGAACTGGTGCAATCATTGAATTGAATATTTATGATCTGGATGAAGGAATTATTGATAAGAGATTAACCCAAACTTTTAAAGATGTATCTAAGATCAAAGCAATTTTTGTTACAAATTCAAGAGTTCATCTGATAGCGAAATATTTAGAATATCATAAGTTAGATCAAAAAATAGTACTTGTAGGATATGATCTTATAGATAAGAACACAGCATATTTAAAAAAGGATACTATTGATTATTTAATTTCTCAAAATGCAATCGGACAAGGATATAGAAGTGTTATGCAATTATTTCAATCTGCTGTTTTAAACGAAAAAATAGATAAAATAACTTATTTGCCAATTAACATTATTATTAAAGAAAATCTAAAATATAATCATAATTTCTAGTAGATAAGCTTTTTATTGGTTGTGTTAAAGAAGAATGTACTTTTTGTGCACCAGATCGACAGGAAATATATGGCTATTTCGCAGAGATTCGCAAGGAAAGCACAAAGTTTCTCAAAGATTTTTAAGTTAAAAAAGCATTTAAGTACGATTAAAAAATAGAATTCCACATCATTAAAAATAAAACATTATAATTTTACTCTTTTCCATCTTAAAGTTCCTATCATCCACTTTGGTAATGATTTATCAGGATCTCTGTTCTTTAAATTGAAATTCCATCCTAATTTTTTAATGATAGGTACTTTGTGTGTTTCAACAAATTCAACCGGAATTCCATCAGGGTCAGAAATATAGGCAAAATGTCCAGCAGCCTCTCCCATATCAAATGAGTTAGCACTGTCAACCGTAAACGGGAAACCTTTTTCTTTTACTTCTTCTCTAAGCAGATCCATGCCAATGGTATCAAAACAAATATGAATAAAACCTGGATCACCCCAGATTCGATCTTTATAAATATCTCGTCCTTTTTTATCAACGAGTTGAACCAGTTCAATTTGTGTTGGACCATAAATTGGAGCAAATCCACCACTTCGGATAGCTGAATGTTTTAATAATACACGTCTCACTTTTCGATCTCCTCCCGGTAATCCGGAAAAATCTTTAAAAACACCGGTTTCATCAAAAACAATTTCATCATAATCTAAAATTTCTTTATAAACTTTTAGAGATTCCTCAATATTGCTTACTCCTATAATAGCCCCATAAACACCACCGGTATCCGCTTTGGTATTTTCAAAAATATAATCATCTTCTACAATTTGAAATATATTATCAAATGGATCTTCTACAAAAAAATGAGGTTTTTTATC
The DNA here is from genome assembly GCA_030590765.1 of Flavobacteriaceae bacterium. Lineage (GTDB taxonomy): Bacteria > Bacteroidota > Bacteroidia > Flavobacteriales > Flavobacteriaceae > Lutimonas. The sequence continues at coordinate 5,687 of JAUVCP010000012.1, forward strand.
TGGTGAATTTTCAAATGCTCCAAGAATATCTAGTTTTTCGGATCTCATATAATCAAAAGCATTTTTTACATTTTTGCTTTTAATCTTTGCTACAAAAATTCCAAGGTCACCAAGTTGTGGTTTGAATTTAGGTTTTTCGGGTGTTTTACCAGTATGTTGCCATATTTCCAATCCGCCTCCAGATTGCATATTCATAGCCAAAACGGCATATCTTTTTCTAGTTTTCCCTTTGGTATAGTGCAGCATTAATTTTGCGATGGCTTCATCTTCAAAAACACGAATATCCATTCCAAAATATTTATGGTACCATTTCCATGCGGTCTTTACATCTTCCACTCCAACACCAATTTGCTGGATACCAGTAATTTTTTTTTGCTTCATATATAACCCGATTGTATGATAAAATTATGGTTAAAAATAATCAATTCAACGAAAAAAGAAATACTTTCTTGAAAATAATTATTAATAATTATCTAAAAAGCAGAAAAAACAAATAGGTAGAAAGCCTGAAATACGATTAAAACTGATTGGCTTTTAAAATCTTTTTCTTAAAAGCTTCTATATCACAATTGGCAATATCAATTTGTATGGCAGCATCTACAATTTTATCGACATTGTGTATTGGAAAAGCAAGTCCCGTAGTAATTCTTCTCAATACAGAAATTTCTTTGGTTTGAGGTTTGTGATCAACAGAAACCATTTTTAGGAGATCATAAAATCTTTCAATTCGCTCTTCGCAATCTAAATAGGCGAGAGTAGGAATTTTTTCTGGATCCTTTATGATCTTTTTGAACTTTTTGTCACTAATGTTATATGCCTTGGCAATCTTTTTGAGAAGTTCTAACTCATCATGTGTAATTTTATCGTCAGATTTTGCAACTTTTACCATATTGGCAAAATGACTAACATTACGTTTTAGGCCAATACCCATATATAAGTCTGATATGCCCATAATTTATGTTTTTGGAGTATTTATAAAGATACGAATAATTCATTTATTTGTATCATAAAGAGTTTAATCTATTGTTAAAATAATTTGATAAACATATATTTGCAAAAAATATACCTATTGAGCCGACAAAGAATTGTTGATCTATACAAGCATTTTGATAAGGTAGATCAGATTGTTAAAGCATTACAAAAAGAAAAGAAACAAATAGAAATTTCTAATTTGGTTGGATCTTCATTGTCTTTTGTGATCTCCTCAGTTTTTAAAAAACTTGAAAACCCTTTTTTACTGATCTTTAATGATAAGGAAGAAGCCGCGTATTATCTCAATGATCTGGAGCAATTATTAGAGGTTAACAGATCAGCAAGCAGGCATGATGTTCTTTTTTATCCGGGCTCTTATCGCCGTCCGTATCAAATTGAAGATACTGATAATGCCAATATTTTACTTCGTGCTGAGGTTTTAAACCGAATCAATTCACAAAAAAAACCAGCGATCATCGTTACATATCCCGATGCTTTATTCGAACAGGTGATCACAAAAAGTGAATTAAAACGAAATACATTAAAGTTAAATGTTGGAGAAGAACTCTCTTTGGATTTTATCAATGAGATGTTACATGAATATAACTTTAACAGAGTTGATTTTGTTACAGAACCTGGTGATTTTGCTGTGCGAGGAGGTATTATTGATGTATTCTCTTTTTCAAATGATGAACCTTACCGAGTTGAATTTTTTGGTGATGAAGTGGATAGTATTAGAACTTTTGATATTGAAACCCAGCTTTCTATTGAAAAATTGAAGCGAATTCAAATAATGCCCAATGTGGAGAATAAAATGCTGGAAGAAAAACGAGAGAGTTTTTTAAAATATATTTCTTCAAAAACAATCATTTTTTCCAAAGATCTTGAACTTGCGAATGACAGATTGAACAAACTCTTTAAAAAAGCAGAAGAGACATTTCAAAATTTAACTAGTGAATTAAAAAGAGCCAAACCCGAGGAGCTATTCTGTAATGGTCTGATAATCTCACAGCAACTCAACGATTTTAGTTTGGTAAGAACCGGATTTACCTCAGTAAAAGATCAAAATTTCTATATATCATTTTCAACTATTCCACAACCTTCGTTTAACAAACAGTTTGATTTGTTGATCGAAAATTTTAGCGAGAACACACAAAATGGTTTCACCAATTATTTGTTTTGCGATAATGAAAAACAGGCAAAACGATTTCACGATATTTTTGATGATGTTGAAGAAGAGGTGGAATACAAGACCATCACATCACCGCTTTATCAAGGTTTTGTTGATAAGGATCTGAAAATTGCATGCTATACCGATCATCAGATCTTTGAACGCTATCATAAATTCAGATTGAAAAGTGGTTTTGCTAAAAAACAGGCAATCAGTTTAAAAGAACTAACCAATTTAGAAATAGGTGATTATGTAACTCATATTGATCATGGAATTGGAAAATTTGGCGGACTTCAAAAAATAGATGTAGAAGGGAATAAGCAGGAAGCCATTAAATTGATATATGGAGAACGAGATATTCTTTATATCAGTATCCATGCGTTGCATAAAATTTCCAAGTACAGTGGCAAGGATGGTAAGGCACCAAAAGTGCATAAACTGGGATCTAATGTCTGGAAAAAATTAAAACAAAAAACCAAAGCCAGAGTTAAGTATATAGCCTATAATCTGATAGAATTATACGCTAAAAGAAAATTGCAAAAAGGATTTTCGTATAACCCAGATAGTTATATGCAGCACGAGCTGGAGGCAAGTTTTATTTATGAAGATACACCTGATCAATTCAGTTCTACTCAAGATGTAAAAGCTGATATGGAGAAAGATAGGCCTATGGATAGGCTGGTTTGTGGTGATGTAGGTTTTGGCAAAACAGAAATTGCTATCAGGGCAGCATTTAAGGCGGTGGATAATGGTAAACAGGTTGCTATTTTGGTGCCAACCACTATTTTGGCGTTTCAACACGCAAAAACGTTTAGAGAGAGATTGAAAGATTTTCCGGTAACGGTTGAATATTTAAACCGTTTCAGAACCACAAGACAACGCAATGAAACCCTTAAAGGACTTTCAGATGGTAGTGTGGATATTGTAATTGGCACACATCAACTGGTCAATAAGAATGTGATTTTTAAAGATCTTGGTTTATTGGTCATTGATGAAGAACAAAAATTTGGTGTTGCTGTAAAAGATAAATTAAAAATGCTTAAAGAAAATATTGATACCTTAACCTTGACGGCAACTCCAATTCCGAGAACATTGCAGTTTTCACTGATGGCTGCACGGGATCTGTCGGTGATCAAAACTCCTCCACCAAACAGGCATCCTATTGAAACAAATGTCATCCGCTTTAGCGAAGAAATCATAAGAGATGCCATTCGGTATGAGATTTCTCGTGGTGGACAAACATTTTTTATCCATAACAGAATTGAGAATATAAAAGAAGTTGCCGGATTGCTTCAGCGTTTGTTGCCGGATGCTAAAATAGGTATCGGACATGGGCAAATGGATGGTAAAAAACTGGAGCAACTGATGCTCGCCTTTATCAATAATGAATTTGATGTGCTGGTTTCTACCACTATTGTGGAAAGTGGTTTAGATGTTCCAAATGCAAATACCATTTTTATCAATAATGCTAATAATTTTGGCATCAGTGATTTACATCAGATGCGGGGCAGGGTTGGGAGATCGAACAAAAAAGCATTTTGCTATTTTATTACACCTCCATATCATATGATGACCGATGATGCACGAAAAAGAATTCAGGCATTAGAGTTACATTCTGATCTGGGAGATGGAATTAATATTGCCATGAAAGATCTTGAAATTCGTGGTGCAGGAGATCTTTTAGGAGGGGAACAAAGTGGTTTTATCAACGATATTGGATTTGAAACCTATCAGAAAATTTTAAATGAAGCGATAGATGAATTGAAAGAAAATGAGTTTAAAGATCTATACAAAGAAGAAAACGATAAGCCAAAAGACTTTGTAAGAGAAGTACAAATTGATACCAATTTTGAGATCTTATTTCCTGATGATTATATCAATAGTATCACAGAAAGGTTGAGTTTATACAAAGAATTAAGTGAACTTAAGATCGAAGAAGAATTGTTGAGTTTTGAACAAAAACTGATCGATCGTTTTGGTGAATTACCTACACAGGCAGTTGACCTTCTAGATAGTATTCGTATCAAGTGGCTTGCTAAAAAACTTGGTTTAGAGCGAATTATATTGAAACAAAAAAGAATGGTTGGTTATTTTATTTCCGATCAGCAAAGTGATTATTATCAAAGTGATACCTTCAGAAATTTTTTAACCTATGTGCAAAAAAACAGTAAAATGTGTGTGATGAAAGAAAAGGAAACCAAAAAGGGTTTACGATTATTGATCACTTTTATCAGAATAGATTCTGTTAAAAAGGCATTGTCAGTTCTTGAAAATATTTAATGAAGAATAACCAACATCTTAAACAACTTTTTGAGCTAGTATTAGCAACTTTATTTATCAGTACTTCAGGCGCTTTAGGTAAATTTATTGATATGCCACCACCGGTTACGGTTTGGTGGAGGGCGTTTTTAGCAACTATATTCATATATGTTTTTATCAGATTTAAAAAAATATCTCTGCGAATTGATTCCAAACGAGATCTGGTTACTTTTATTTTAGGCGCATTGTTTATGGGCATACACTGGATCACCTATTTTTATGCTTTAAAATTCTCAAATGTAGCATTAGGAATGCTCTCTTTATTTACTTATCCTGTAATCACAGCTTTGCTTGAACCTCTGTTTTTTAAAGTAAAACTAAACCCCATCCATATTCTTTTAGGAGTGGTCGTATTGATTGGTATTTATATTCTTGCGCCCGATTTTGATCTGAAAAGTGCGCAGGTAAAGGGTGTTTTATTGGGAGTTATATCTGCTTTGTTCTATGCATTAAGGTTGCTACTGTTAAAAAAGTATACAGATAAGTATCATGGATCTATGCTTATGTTTTATCAAATTTCTATTCTAAGCGTTGTTCTGTTACCGGTTCTTTTTACGATGGATACATCAGGAATTCAAACACAATTTACAGCAGTTTTATTACTGGCATTATTGACTACTACTATTGGTCATACCCTATTTTTGCAGAGTTTAAAATATTTTTCGGTTAGTACAGCAAGTATCATTAGCAGCATACAGCCCATATTTGGGATTATCATTGCCTATATTTTTTTAAATGAAATTCCTACATGGAATACCTTTTGGGGAGGTGCTTTAATTTTATCAACAGTTGTAATTGAAAGTATTCGATCTCAAAAAAGTAGATAATGAATTAATAATTGACACATTCCAATCAAAAATACTTTTGATTTAAAATAATAATCAAATGAAAGGAAAGTATCTTTGGTTAACTTCTTGTTGATAAGTGTTCTTTAATTTAACTAATTCAAAGAATTACCCTTTAATATTTTTTGTACTTTTTTAAAAAATTTGAGATAGAAATGTTTTATCTCTCTATGAAAATTAACTATTTAATTTAATGTCTGATTATCGATGAAATTTATACTATAATATCAAACACTTACGTTTTTGCGAAGAAGGAGCGACTGTGGCAATCTTTTTTAAACATAAGACTGCTATATTTTACTGAAAAAGTAAAATGTGTAGTGACGAAAAACTCTTGATATTGTATTTATTATATTATGTTCAGATTTTGATGAATAGTTTGCTAAAAAAAGTTTTATGAAAAAAAATGCTACAAAAAAGATCTATGTATTAGATACTTCCGTTTTATTATTTGACCACAATGCCATCACTAATTTTAAAGAGAACAATGTTGCAATTCCGATTACGGTATTGGAAGAACTGGATCAGTTTAAAATTGGTAATGAAACTAAAAATTTTGAAACCCGTGAAGTGATTCGTTTTTTGGATAAATTATCTGGTAATAACGGATTAAATAAATGGATGAGTTTAGGCAAGGGAAAAGGTGATTTCAAAGTGATCATGGATAGTTTGAGTTTAAAGGATATCAACGCCGAAGGTATTTTTGGAAACAGTAAGAATGATCATAAAATAATCAATGCGGCCATTTCATTGCAAAATGAGGAACAGAAAAGTGTAGTAACATTGGTGACCAAAGATATTAATCTTCGGTTAAAAGCAAAATCAATAGGTTTATTATCTGAAGATTATGAAACCGGTAAGGTAAAGAATATCAAAGATTTTTCTAAAGGACTTACCATTATTGATGATATTGATGCACAGGTCATTCAAAATATTTATCAAAAAACTCAAATCCATGAAAACGGAATACTTGGTAATCAAAAAGTAGCTAACGGCTATTACGTTTTAAATAATTGCACCAATTCCGTTTTGGCGAGATATAACGGTATAACCGATAAGATTGAAAAAGTAGAGAAAAAATATGTTTTTGGTATCAAACCACGTAATGCAGAGCAAACCTTTGGTTTAAATGCCTTGTTAAATGAGGAAATAAAACTAGTGGCACTGGAAGGAGTTGCAGGTACCGGAAAAACTTTACTGGCATTGGCATCAGCTTTGGAGCAAAAAAACAAATATGATCAAATTATTTTGGCTCGTCCGATCATCCCGTTAAGTAATCGTGAAATTGGTTTTTTACCCGGTGATGCAGATGATAAGATCTCGCCATATATGCAACCCCTTTGGGATAACCTGACCTTTATTAAAAAACAGTTTAAAGCTAATGAGAAAAAGAGTAAGATCTTACAAAATATGCAGGAATCAGGTGCGCTTACTATTACGGCGCTGGCATTTATACGGGGTAGAAGTTTAACCAATTCTATTTTTATTGTGGATGAAGCTCAGAATTTAACACCACATGAAGTAAAGACTATTATTACCCGTGCAGGCGAAGGAACCAAAGTTATTTTTACCGGTGATATCAATCAGATTGACACCCCTTATATGGATGAACATAGTAACGGACTTACCTATTTGATTGATAGATTAAAAGGAAACGATCTGTTTTCGCATATCAAACTGGAAAAAGGAGAACGATCGGAACTGGCAAATCTGGCAAATAAGTTGTTATAAAAGGTTTAGAAATAAACGATAAATAGAGTTTATATAATAATTGTAGCCAATTTATACAGGATAAATTATCTTATTAATGGATAAAGAAAAAGTTCACCAAAAGGAACAACCCAATAACCCGATGCACGGTATGAAATTGATAACTATATTAGAGTTGTTAGTGGAACAGTATGGTTGGGAAAGGTTAGCAATGAAGATTAACATCAATTGTTTTAAAAATGATCCTTCAATTAAGTCTAGCCTTAAGTTTTTAAGAAAAACACAATGGGCAAGAGATAAGGTTGAACAGCTTTATCTTGATTTAAAAAAGAAAAATAAATAAAACAGGCTACAACAACTAAGTATTTGGATTAAGAGAAAAATTGATTAAGCAAGGAATTCCAGATGAGAATATTATAATTTGGAGTGAAAATGGTAAAGAAAATTATAACTTAGAATTTCAAACGAATTTTTTGAAAAAATTAGACACATTAATTTACTAAAACTATGCCCAATAAATAGCCTTTGTACGGCTTGGAAAGCCAAGTATAAAGTCATGCTTTAGAGTGATTAAACTACATCCCGGTTAGAATTACACAAATTATAGTTTATGGGTTTTCGATAGCTTTTTTCGAGGATTATAATTCCCTTTCCCGTTAACCAGTCAAGTTAGTCACAAGCTTCAAGGGAATGACAAGGAGAATATTTTATAATTTTAGACAGTTTTTCGACTTTTTACAGCAAATTGAGGTGTTTTTTAATCGATTTAAGTTATTTTCTAAAAAGTGAAACTCAATCAAGTAAATTCCCTACTTTTAACCTAAATTAAATTGGTATTATACAGACTCACGTTTTATACAATTGACAAATAAAAAATCTAAATGAATATAAATTTAAACATGGCCGTTTTAATAGATGGCGATAATATACCATCAGCTCATGTAAAAGAAATGATGGAAGAAATAGCCAAATATGGTAATCCTACAATCAAAAGAATTTATGGTGATTGGACTAGACCTGGTTTGACAAAGTGGAAAAACCTTCTTCTTGAAAATGCGATAACACCTATTCAACAATATGGATA
>JAUVCP010000030.1 GCA_030590765.1 Flavobacteriaceae bacterium
GCTGCAACAGCAATAACTCCAAGTATTATAGATCTGTTTGGATCATTATTTGAAATATATCCTTATGCCAGTGAAAAATACGGTCATGCTGAGTTTGGCTGGGGAGGCGGTATGGAACATACTACAATGACATTTATGGGAGGATGGAGTCGTGGATTGATCGCTCATGAACTTGCACACCAGTGGTTTGGAAATAAAATTACTTGCGGTAGCTGGGAAGATATTTGGCTAAATGAAGGTTTTGCAACTTATTTAGATGCTTTGGTTATTGAAAATTTTGATGGTGATAGCGCATTTGAAAACTGGCGTTCAAGTACGGTAAATTATATAACTTCAAGCACTTCTGGTTCTACTTTTGTTAAGGATACAACTTCGGTTGGTGCTATTTTTAATGGTAGACTTTCTTATAGCAAAGGTGCTATGATCTTGCATATGCTTAGATACAAACTTGGTGATACGGATTTCTTTCAGGCGATAAAAAACTATTTAGCCGACCCTAATATTGCCTTTGGTTATGCTCGAACGGAAGATCTGCAAAATCACTTTGAAGCTGTAAGTAGTTTAAATTTAACCGAATTCTTTAAGGATTGGTTTTATGGTGAAGGATATCCAACCTACAAAATTACCTGGTATCAAGATCCAACATCCAAAGAGATACAGTTTACCGTTAATCAAGCCCAATCACATTCTTCTGTATCCTTTTTTGAAATGCCCTTACCAGTTAGAGTAAATGGATCTTCCGGGAAAACAGAAATGGTAAGACTGGAATTAACCGAAAGCGGACAAACTTTTAATACTTCAATAGATTTTACTATTAACTCTATTGAAATTGATCCTGAATCACAATTGATCTCCAGAAATAATTCTGCTGTTTTGGGTGTTGATCTTGTCCAATTAGAAACAAACATTCAAATATATCCTAACCCTGTCAAAGACATATTAAATATCCAAAATAATAGTCAAATACAAATCAAAAGAATAACATTTTATGATATTTTAGGTAAAACTGTTCTGCGAAAAGAAAATCCAACTTCAAAAATTTCACTCGAAAGGCTGAATTTTGGTATGCATCTGGTAAAAATTGATACAGATAAAGGTGTTATTCACAAAACTATATTGAAAAAATAGAAGATTCATTAAAGATTTCTACACATAATTACAAGCTCTTTTTTAACATCTATTTTGCATATTCAATTTCCTTATATACTTCATAAACCGTACATTTGTGCGATTTTAAAAATTCAGAAACAAATTAATGGAAACATATATAAAAATTGCACAATTCTTATTGAGTTTATCTCTACTTATCGTTTTGCATGAATTGGGTCACTTTATCCCGGCAAAGCTGTTTAAAACCCGAGTAGAAAAATTCTATTTATTTTTTGATTACAAATTTTCCTTGTTCAAAAAGAAAATTGGTGATACAGTTTATGGTATAGGCTGGATACCACTTGGTGGATATGTAAAAATATCTGGAATGATTGATGAAAGCATGGATAAAGAGCAAATGGAACAACCTCCTCAACCATGGGAATTCAGATCAAAACCGGCATGGCAAAGATTGATCATTATGTTGGGTGGTGTAACCGTTAACTTCATTTTAGGAATATTCATTTATATCATGATGTTTAATGTTTGGGGAGATGATTATGTGGGAATCAACGATGTGAAAAAAGGATTCTCAGTTGTTGATGAGTTTAAAGAAATTGGATTTAAAGATGGAGATAAAATACTAAAAGTAAATGGTGAAGAGCCATTCAATGTATTGGATGTTAATAAGCATTTATTTTTGAGAGATATTTCAAATATTGAAGTAGAACATGAAGATGGAGAAAAATCAACTATTGAACTACCTGAAGATATAGGTTTGACCATGTGGCAAAGTGGATCAATGGAGCCTTTTACACCAAGAATTCATGCTACACTAGATAGTATTTTACCTGATTCACCGGCAAATAAAGCCGGCCTAATGAAAGGAGATCAAATTACCAAGGTAAATAACCAACCTGTTCAATACTGGAATGAATTTACAAAACTTGTAAGAGCAAACACTGAAAGAACAGCAATGGATATTTCTGTAAACCGCAATGGAGAAATCAAATCCTTTAGTATTACTCCTGACGGGGATAACAAATTAGGAGTTTATCCAAAAGGCTTTACGGATGACATTATTGAAATCCACCACAAAGATTATACTTTTGGAGAAAGTATGAGCTTAGGAATGTCAAAAGCATACTGGACCTTAAAAGACTATATGGGGCAGTTTAAATATGTGTTTACTCAAAAAGGAGCAACAAGTTTAGGCGGCTTTATAACCATTGGTAATATATTTCCATCTAAATGGAACTGGCAGGCATTTTGGAGCATTACGGCTCTTTTATCTATCATGCTTGGGTTTATGAACTTATTACCTATTCCTGCTTTAGATGGTGGCCATGTTGTATTTGTTCTATACGAAATAATCACAGGCAGAAAACCAAGTGATAAATTCTTAGAATATGCACAAATCACAGGATTTGTAATTTTGATGGCCTTATTATTGTTTGCAAATGGTAATGACATTTACAAATGGGTTACTGGTCAGCTTTAAAATTTAATTTACATATTATATAAACTATTGTTATGAAGTATTTATCTGCACTTATTATCTTATTTTCTATTGTATCATGTGGTGAAGATGACCCAATTGAACCAATAGATTATGATAAACAAAATGAACAAGAAATCCTTGACTATATTGCCAAGAATAATTTAGATGCTACCAAAAGCAATACAGGGTTATATTATGTAATTGAAAAAGAAGGTACAGGTGAGCATCCAAATGTAAACTCTGATGTAACTGTAAATTATAAAGGTTACTACACCAATGAAAAAGTATTCGATCAAAATGATAATATCACCTTTAATTTACAACAGGTAATTTCTGGCTGGACAGAAGGAATTACTTATTTTAAAGAAGGTGGTTCAGGAATACTACTTGTTCCTTCAAAATTAGGATATGGTTATGATGATTACCGTGAAATTCCTGGTGGATCTGTATTGATCTTTGATATAGATCTTTTAGATGTAAAGTGATCATCTTGATAGAAATTGCCACTTAAAAATTCCTTTGCTATTTTTCAATTGTATTTTGTAAGTCGATACATTTTTCATCGTCTGAAAGCAAAATTCATATCATGAAAAGTATATATTTTATCTTATTTTTTTCCTTATTATTATTTAGTTGCGCTGATTCAGAGGATAGTACACTCTCAGGAACTACTGAAAAAGAATATAACTGGACTGTTTCACCAGATAAAATCAGTGGGTCACTAAATTTTTTTCCTTTAGCAATGGATCCCTTGATGAAACAAGTTAAGGATATTGATTTTATCCCAGATGACACTAGAGTTGCTATAGTCCAATTGGGAAATACAATCCGGGTTTATCCTTATATCTATATTAGCAAATTTGAAGCAGTTAACGAAAAAGAAGGTAATATTGAATACGCAATAACCTATTGTCCCAAAACCAACAGCGCTTTGGTTATGGATAGAAAATTTAAATCTGATAATTTTACTATCAGAGCCTCAGGATATTTATTTCAAGATAATCAAGTATTGGTCGATGAAAAAAGTGATACTTTTTGGTCACAAATGTTAATAAAATGCATCAAAGGTAAATATGCAGGAGAACATATAAATACCTTTAATTATGTGGAAACAAAATGGTCAACAGTTAAGGAGTTCTTCCCAAATGCCATGGTATTTACAAATACCAGTGTAGCAAGTAAAAATTCAAATTCCAATACAAAAAAAGATAACTTGGTTAAAGGAAGCCTCACGTATGGTATTATTGATCTAAAATTTAAACAAACAAAAAGGGCTCATTTATTTCATTTCGATGATTCTGCAGAAAATATTAAATTAAATACAGTTCGCATCTCAGGAGAAGAAGTGATTGTAATCAAGAGTAAAGAAAAACATTTTATCACCTCCTATATAAATGATACCAATGTATCTTTTAAAGCAATACAAGATGCTTTTCCGGCTGTTATGGAAGATAGTAATAGCAATAAATGGAATGTATTTGGAATTGCCATAAGCGGTCCCCGAAAAGGTGAACAACTAAAATCCTTACCATCATTTTTTGCACTTGACTGGGCCTGGGAAAATTTTTATGATGACATCGTTTTTAGTGAACAATAAAATTTGAAAATCCTTCATTAATCAAAAAAATTCCATTCAAATAAATGAATGGAGTTTAGTTCTTTTAAAATAAAATCTTAGTCTACTAAAATTATCATTTTATTATCGTTAAGTTCTATGGTTCCACTTTGAATGGATAATTCACTATAGTCATTATCTCCATTAGTAAACATTTCCTGATATGCTTCATCAATTGTAAAGCTACCTCTTATCTTTACTTTTCCTTCCTGTAAAAGAGAAACGATTGGTGCATGATTTTCCAACATTTGGAATTGTCCTACCACACCTGGTACGATTACCGATTCTACTTCTCCTTGAAAAATACTTGCTTCCGGGGTTACTATTTCTAAAAACATAATTTATCAGTTTTTAGTTTTCAGTTTTAGTTTTCAGTATTCAAAATTCTGTTTACTGTACTGTTAACTGTCAACTACATTTCAACTTCCGCCAACATTTTTTCACCTGCTTCAATAGCCTCTTCCACACTTCCTCTTAAGTTAAATGCAGCTTCAGGATACTTATCTAATTCACCATCCATGATCATATTAAATCCTTTGATAGTTTCTTTAATATCAACCAATACTCCTGGTATACCTGTAAATTGTTCTGCTACATGAAATGGTTGAGAAAGGAATCTTTGTACTCTACGTGCTCTGTGAACAACTAATTTATCTTCTTCACTCAATTCTTCCATACCTAAAATTGCGATAATATCTTGCAATTCTTTATATTTTTGAAGCATTTCTTTTACTTTTTGAGCTGTATCATAATGCTCATCTCCTAAGATCTCTCTATTTAAAATTCTTGATGTAGAATCTAGAGGATCTACTGCTGGATAAATACCTAATTCAGCAATTTTACGAGAAAGTACTGTGGTAGCATCCAAGTGAGCAAAAGTTGTAGCTGGAGCCGGATCCGTTAAATCATCCGCAGGTACATATACTGCCTGTACTGATGTAATTGAACCATTTTTTGTAGAAGTAATACGCTCTTGCATTGCACCCATTTCCGTTGCCAAAGTTGGTTGATAACCTACTGCCGATGGCATACGACCTAATAATGCCGAAACCTCAGAACCAGCTTGTGTAAATCTAAAAATATTATCAATAAAGAATAAGATATCTTTTCCTTGTCCGTCACCTGCTCCATCTCTAAAATACTCTGCAATAGATAATCCGGATAAAGCAACACGTGCACGTGCTCCAGGAGGCTCATTCATCTGGCCAAATACAAAAGTAAGTTTTGATTCTTTTAGCTTAGACATATCAACTTTATCAAGATCCCATCCTCCTTCTTCCATTGATTTATCAAATGCATCACCATATTTGATAATACCAGATTCCAACATTTCACGAAGTAAATCATTCCCTTCACGGGTACGTTCTCCAACACCAGCAAATACCGATAATCCTCCGTGACCTTTTGCAATATTATTGATCAATTCCTGGATCAATACAGTTTTTCCTACACCAGCTCCACCGAATAAACCGATTTTTCCACCTTTTGAATAAGGCTCAATCAGATCAATTACTTTAATTCCGGTAAATAAAACCTCCGTAGAAGTGGACAGATCTTCAAATGGTGGCGCTTGCCTGTGAATAGGTAAACCATTATCTCCATCTTTTGGTAAGGCTTTAAGTCCATCAATAGGATCACCGTTCACATTAAATAAACGACCATAAATATCTTTACCAATTGGCACTTTAATTGGGTTTCCTGTTGCAATAACTTCAATTCCTCTGCTCAATCCATCCGTTGAATCCATCGCAATAGTTCTTACAATATCTTCTCCAATATGTTGTTCTACCTCCAACACCAAAATAGAACCATCTTCACGAGTAATTTCAAGTGAATCATATATTTTTGGTAACTCTCCTTCAGACGAAAAAGAAACATCAACTACCGCACCTAATATTTGAGCAACTTTACCTTTGATCTCTGCCATTATTATAAATTATTAATTATTCTTTTATCCTAATTTACACCAACATATAAATAAATGAAGGCATTTTAATTTGATTGCAAAGATATGTTTTTAATGCAAAAAGGAAAGTTTTTTTTAATTAATTTTTTCTTTAACAGATATCCCAAAAATCATTTTTTTTAAACAATAAAAAACCTCTTTTCAATTGGAAAAGAGGTTTTAATAAATATTTTCAACTATGTTTTAACGCATACTAGAAGGGTAAAATGCAGGATATTCTCCAATATCTACTAATTCTTTTGCTACTTTAAAATTAGAACCGTAAGTTACATCAATAGCCTCGAACATTTCGTTTGCAACTGCTGCATAACCTCTTGCCGTTAAATGAACTCCATCTAAAGAAAAGGCTCCGCCTAAAACCAAATCAGAGGTCAAGGTAAAATCACCACTTCTAAAACCTCCATCAGCCATTTGCTGATGGATTGCATTTGCATCAATAAAAGCCAAACCTCCAGCACTTGCTATATTTTTGATAGAAACATTGAACTGATCAATTGCAGTTCTAATTTCATCTTGTTCACTTGGTAATAAAACCCATTTATCTTGCATTGGATATGTTACTCCATTTACAGATAATTGTCCAGCAGTTTCTTGAGGAACTCCTAATGAAATCAATTGAGCAAAATACTCTTCGTTAAGTGTTGCTATAACACTCGAACTAGCTAAAAGTAACAGATCATCTTCTGTAGCTTGTCTAGATTGACCGTACTGACTTGCTAATAATCCAGCTGTTAATGGATCTAAACCACCACCGATCAAAACCGGTGCTAAATGTGCAGCTAAATTTGGGATTGATTCATCATGTATTACTACGGCACTTGCTTCAGTTTCAGAAAAAACAATAGAACGTCCAGATACATCTACACCTAAAGAACCAAGATAAGCATATGCTTGATTTAATTGTGCAAATGTTGCATTCAATACCGGAATTTGAGGACCAAATGCAGGATTAGCTGGGTCTAACGGGTTAAAAGGTACTGCTGTAAAATGTGGTATGGTAGTTACATAAGGAATATTTGCAACTACTCCTTTGGCTCCTCCAGAAGTTAAAGTACTAATCAAACCGCTAAAAACTTGTGCAAAAATATTTGGATCTGTAATGTCAGCTCCCCCATAAGTAGTTGGATCAAAATTACCAGCTTGATTTACACCTGTTCCTCCGGACATAGCATATCCTAAAACATCATTACTCCCAATCCATAAACTGAAAAATGTCGGATTTTGAGCCATAACATCTTCCATAACACTTGCATTTGAACTTGAAGCCATTCTTGCATAATAAGGATTTGCTTGACCAGTTGCAACACCAGCAACATTACCATAACCATTAGCTAACAAATGAAAACTTTTTGCACCAGGAACTCCCATATTATTGAAAGGTCCGGCAAGAATATTTGAGACTTCTGTGGTTGGTTCTCCATCAATCAAGGCAGGTCCTACCCCATCAAAATAAAATCTTTGATTTTGTATTTTAAAACCTCCGAGAAGTAAACCTCCAATATTATCATTCATTAAAGGTTGTGTGAAATTTTCTGAACCCCCAACTAAAGCCATTTTTTGAGCTAAAATATTAGGTAATGAATTATTTTGACCAGCCCTAAAAAGTGCTCCATCGGTAAAACCGGAAGTTAAAGAATTTCCTACTGCAACAAACTTAGAAAAATCAGCAGAACCTGCTTCTAAAGCTGGCGGACTATAATCAGGAACATCATATTGTTTTTCATCACAGGCAATAAATCCAACAAAGATCAATAAAAGCCAAATATATTTTAATTTCATAATTTTTATTTTTAATTTATTATTGATTAATTACCCAAGAAATGTAATACATGGAACCTATATACCCTGTTCCAGGAGCTACCATATAAGGATTTCCTCCAATATTAGATGCTCCAACTTTAAATGTAGATTTGATCTTTGAAACTGTGTAATTTATTTGAGCATCAAAAATAGAAGTTGATGGCACAACAGCATTAGCAATGGTTGACTCCCATAAGAAATCATTAGCATATCTATAATTAACATTAAAACCAAATCCTTCGAAAAGATTTAAACTTCCGATAGAAGCCTTAAATTGATGCTCCGGAGTATTGAATCCTGCTTCAAAGTCAGGATATTTTTTTTGATCAAATTCAAAACTTGTCCAGGTATAACTAAATCCAAGATCCAGTTTTTGAAATACTCTTCTGTTTACACCAATATTAGCTCCATAAGAAGTAATTTGTGTTGGTGAATTAGTATACAATGAAAATACCTGAGTTTGACCGGTAACAATATCTATTATACCAGATCCATCATGAGCAGAACCATTTTTAGGAGTAACAGCAACTATCTGACTAATAAAATCATCATAAATATTATAATACGCATTGATATCAATTGAAAATCCTTCCACATTTCCACGGTATCCAATATCAAATGCTTTTACTTGTTCCGGCGTCACCAAATCAGTAGTAATTGCATTTAGTTTACTTGGGTCACCGGTGGCTGCAAAATTCAAAACAGAGGACAATGAATAAGAATCACTATACGCCTTTCTACCAGTAAGATCTGTATTTGGAAGATCTCTATCTAAATTATCAGGCGATGACCCAACCAATATCGCAGTTCCTGCATCCAGACCAATAAAGAGATCTTGTGTTGTTGGATTTCTAAAACCTGTTTGAAAGGAAGCTCTAAAGTTATGTTGTTTGTTTTCTCCTGCAGAATACACAATAGATGCTCTTGGTGAAAAGCTTCCATCAAAAAATTCATTCTTATCATAACGAATGGAAGCAGATATAATCAATCTTTCATCTGCTAATTTCTTACTCGCCATGATATATGCACCATATTCATCATAATCAATAGATCCATCATAATCTGTAAATATAGTACCTGCTGAATTCAATGAATATTTTCTAAAAGATCCTCCAGCCTGTAAATTGAATTTATGATCAAATAAGCTTGAAAAATTATAATTACCTTCTCCTACATACATTTTTGTATTATCAACAAATTTTGATCCGCTAGAAAAATCAGGATCATTGATAACTTCGTTAAACTTTTTATCAAATTCAGGAGTCCCCGGTTGTAAAGTAACTGTTTGATCAGCATAGGCTCTCGATGCCTTATGTGCCTGATCTGAAGTTGCACCTGCCATAGATGCTTCTAAATAAGCACCAACATAAGTACCAAACCATGTTACAGAATTATCTCTGTTCATATTGACACCTGTAAAAACCATATCATATGATTTACCTGCATCTTCAAAAGTAGCATAACCTCTCACAAAAAAATTCTTGTTTTTAATTTCCAGTTTATTTTGAGTCATTGTAAAATTCTTCAAATTATATCTGTTAGTCCCCTGATAAATAGTAGAACCCAAACCAGACCTAAAATTATAAGAGATCTCCAAATCATCACCCGTTGGTCTATAGTTTAAAGAAACATCTACTTTTGCACTTTCTGCTTCATAATCGGTAAGGTCTTTTTCCAGATAACCTGTTCTACCTACATCATCACTAGGGACCAATGCACTTGCTCCATCAGGAATCAAACCACCAGCCTCCATTGATTTTGCAACTTCATGGATATCTGTTACTATTTCATCTCCATAAATATTAACAGCATTGTGATCATAACCTCTTTGATCATATGGAGTTATTTTATCAGGTAAACCTGCACCTTGTGTTGTATATTGATTTGTGTCATTTGACATCCAGTCTGTTCCTTTTAAATAAGAAAAGGAAACCTTTGCAGCAAATTTGTCACTAAAAGCATGTGCTGCACGGATACCAAAATCTACATAGTTATTATCCCCTGAATCTTGAACCGTTAAACCGGTTTTAGCATAAAAACTAATTCCCTGATAATCAAAAGGATTTTTTGTGGTCATAAACAAAATACCGTTAAATGCATTTGCTCCATATAAAGCTGAAGAGGCACCCGGAATAATTTCAACACTTTTCAAATCCAATTCATTTGCCCCAACTAAATTACCCATTACAAAGTTTAGTGCGGGAGAAGCATTATCCATACCATCTATTAATTGTACAAATCTGGTATTTGAAAAAGTAGAGAATCCTTTTGTGTTTACAGAAGTGAATGTCAAACTATTGGTTTTAATATCAACACCTTTTAGATTGTTCAAACCGGTATAAAAATCAGCAGATGTGCTATTCTTTATTGCTCTTACATCCATTCTTTCAATAGTTACGGGAGATTCTCTCAGACTTTCAGGAGTACGAGATGCAGACACAACAACCTCATCTAAAGCATTTTGAGATTCTTCCAAAGCTATTGTTAAATCATCAATATTTGCGTTGATTTCAACAATATTATTGGTGTACCCAATATATGAAACTTCAAGAGAAATTGGTAATTCATCATTAATTTTTAATGAAAATTTACCATCAAAATCTGTAGAGGTTCCGGTTACATTTCCTACAACTCTTATATTAGCTCCAGGAATAGGATCATTTGTTAATGCATCTATAACTGTACCAGAAACAGCAGTTTGTGCAAACAGTATCGTCCCACTAAAAAGGGCGAAAAATAGAAATAATAATTTTTTCATAATTTGATTTTGAGATATTAAGATGGCGAAAAATACAATTTTTTTCGAATTTCTCTAATATTTTATGAAAAAATTATTGATAAAATAAAAATTGCCTGATAGAAATCATTGATTATACAAGCTATTTTACATGTAATTTCTGTGATGAAGTCTCATTTCCTCTTTTCACCTGAAGAATATAAATTCCACTTGAAATATTATGTGTCACTATCTTTTCTTTATATGCTGACGAAGTGGTCTTAAATACTTTTCTGAGGATATTTCTACCCATGATATCATATAAATTAATCTCTACATCACTTGTATTCTTAGAATTGAATTCAACATTGAATATTCCGTTTGAAGGATTAGGATACACCTTAAAATTATTGAATACATAATTATTAACTCCTAAAAC
>JAUVCP010000337.1 GCA_030590765.1 Flavobacteriaceae bacterium
AAAAGCGCCACCTATTCTAGCTCGCTCCCACTGTTTTACCATGTCTAAAATCTCATCAGACAAGCCATGAGTTTTTATTTTTTCCAGACTCAAAACAAAAGCATAACCGGCATCATATGCGGCTGATCGGGCAAGCATCCACTCCATATCTTCCAGACTAATTTCCGTAGTCATGTTAAACCATCCCAACATGCCAGGCATCATATTTCGTTTAAAATATTTTTGGTTTTTCATACGATATTCTGTTTGGCTTTCGCGAAAACCTGCATACCAGGGTTCACCCCAATTCATACGACTATAGATATGCCAAAAAAAGTGGGTTGTTCGACTTGCATCTACTATTAAATTACTTTTTATATCATCTGATAAAGCATTATACCAAACATAAGGCATCATTACTTCACCATAATTACCTAAACCTGTAGATTTATTCCCTTCTAAACCATCAAAAGATGTTTGACGTAAACCTGTTTTATTGTATAAGTTTGCTATGTTTTTAGAAAGTTCAATAGTTAAATCCGTATTTGATAAAAACACTTTGTAACCATGATCTAATAATTTAGAGATTTTATCACCTTTATTGTGTTTGTCAATATTTGTTTTAAACGCACCCCTTTGACAATCAAACAACTTCCAGGGCGCTTTTTCACTAACTCTTCCGTAGCGAATTAACTCCTTACCAATTTGTACCGTTCTAAGACTATTGTTTTTATATTGATTAAAAAAATCAGGTGATTCAATACTTATTTCTGTTTGTTTTTCATCAATATCAGATGTAATTACAGAACTTCCTACTTTTGCCAATCGCTTGTCGGGAATAGGAGTAACATAGGGATCATTTGTATTAATAAAGTTTGAAAGCGTATGCAGACCAATGCTAATCCCTTGTTCTTTCGCTTTATCAACACACATTTTCATTCCATCATAACCATTTGGAAACTCTCCCTCATACAATTCAAAATGGCCCCAACTTTTAAAAGTTCTTCCATAATGGTATAAATATTTTAAACCTGCTTTTTTGGTCATTTCAAGAGCTTGGTCAAAATTATCTTCTGTAAAAGCCATTATAAGATACGCTGCGGATGCACCAGGAGAAATTTTTCCCCATTGCCCATCAATCATAGGGTGAGGCAAACCTTCGGCTACTTCTATTTCTCCAATAACTTCCAATGTTTTTTCAACCTTACAGCCAAAAAGAGCAATTTTTGAACCAATTACACCTCCATCGTTATAAGCAGGAGCAACAAATTTTTCATGGTTCAAATTCTCAATGATTCTGTCTTTGTCTCTATTTCTGCAAAATGCCTGTAATGCACTTCCATTCTTTGTAGGTTTTGCTGCTTCAATTCTATATAAAACATGAGGTTTTCCTTTACTACTCACATCAAACTCATCATTTTGCAGAAAAAAATCAAACTCCGGCATGCAGTCATTTTCCTGATAAGGATAACCACCTAAAGTTTTAATATTTAACGATTGAATTCCTATTGCAAATTCTTCTCCACGAACAACACCAACCGTTTCTCCAATTGTT
This sequence comes from Flavobacteriaceae bacterium, assembly GCA_030590765.1. Taxonomy (GTDB): domain Bacteria; phylum Bacteroidota; class Bacteroidia; order Flavobacteriales; family Flavobacteriaceae; genus Lutimonas. The sequence continues at coordinate 1,535 of JAUVCP010000337.1, forward strand.
TTACTAATGGTTGTAGGATAAGGTCCCCATGTAATTAACTCAACTTTTGGAGTACCTTCAATCTTTATTAGCTCAAAGGTACTATGTGTGTCTTTTTGTAAATGCTTAATTGTTGCCTTTATTCCTGATTTATAAAAAAGACTGATCAGGTCTTCCGTTTTTTCCATTTTATTTGGAAATTTAAATTTTCCATCAATCCTTATCGACATCAAATAGGCTTTTTTGGAATTATCGAAATAGTTTATACTTTTCTCCTTATCAATAAGACCATTGATACTACCATCAATATTAAATACAATACTAAATTCTTTATTATCAATTTTTATTTTTTTATTTTCTTGATTACATGATGCTAAAAACAGCATAAGTAAAATCGCTAATATTGAAATTTGTCCTTTCATTATTTAATTTTAGAAATATTAAATGCCCAAGCATATTTGGATGCAGGATTATTTCTCAACTTTTCAGGAATTATTACTTTGAATCCATTTTCCTGACGCTGCCATTTCAAATTCTTTTTAGATCCTAATAGTTTAATTTTTGCACCTTTAACTGGATTGATATATTTAACAGTAATTTCAGTAGGTATTTTACCTATTCCTTCTTCCGCCAGATAAATAAAATTTACACTTCCATTTTTATTTTGTGTAAAACAAATATTATTTTCCTTATATGGAGCTATAGCTTTGGTTTCATAAATAGCAGAACTGTTAACCTTCATCCAGTCACCATATTCCTTTAATAGATCATAGGCTCCTTGTTGCCATTCACCATCAGGACCTGGAGCAATATTTAACAATAAATTCCCTCCTTTTGCAACAACATCTACCAAAGTATGAATTCCTTTTCTACCACTCATATACTTTGCATTTTGCGTATACGACCAACCTCCTCCTGAGATAATACAAGATTCCCATGGGTAAGGTAAAGTCTTATCTGGCACGCGATTTTCAGGTGTTAAATAATTTTGATTTTTCCCATGTACAGCTCTATCTACAACAATCAAACCAGGCTGTTTTTTTCGAGCTTTTACAACCAACTCATCCATTTTGATATCCTGATTTACCATTCGATGTTTTAAATAAGCTCCCTCACTAGCGTTTAATGTTTTAGTATACCAATTTATTATCTCTTTTCTTGACGCTTTAGAAACCCAACCACCATCTAACCATAAAATATCGACTTTACCATAATCAGTCATTAATTCCATAATTTGATTATGTGTAAATTCAATAAATTTATTCCATTTCTCTGGGTTTTCTTCTGGAGAATAATTTACATTTCTATCCATTGGAGGATATTTTGGATCCCAATAAAATTCTGAATGCCAATCAGGTTTAGAAAAATAAGCACCTGTCCAAAATCCTTGATTTCTAAACGACTTAAAAATCTCTTTAGTAATATTTGCTTTTGGATTTGAAGAGAAAGGAGTTTCCGAATCAGTTACTTTATAATCAGTATATTTTGAATCGAACATAGTAAATCCATCATGATGCTTAGTTGTAAATACAACATATTTCATACCAGCATTTTTAGCTGCTTCTGCCCATTTATCAGGATTAAATTTTACTGGATTAAATGTGTTTTTTAATGCTTCATATTCTTTTTTATAAGCAAAATAATCATCTGGACTGCTTCCTTTAGTTCTTTTACACCAGCCATATTCTTCAGGTGAAAGTGACCAGGATTCTACAATTCCCCACTGGCTATAGGTACCCCAGTGCATTAATAAACCAAATTTTTTATCCTGCCATTGATCCAGTTTTTTTAGCACCAAAGGATCTGTTTCGGGAACATATCTTT
>JAUVCP010000031.1 GCA_030590765.1 Flavobacteriaceae bacterium
CCTCCCTGAACTATAAAATTTTCCACTACCCTGTGAAATATCAAACCATCATAAAAAGGTTTACCGTTAAATTTTTCATCTACATATGTATTAGTTCCTTCAGCTAAGGAAACAAAATTTGCTACTGTAATAGGAGTTTTCTCATATTCAAGTTTCAATAAAATATCCCCTTTATCTGATTGTAAATCTGCGTACATACCATCTTCCAGATCATTATATTTTGTTGATTTACAAGATGATAAACCCATTAAAATAATCAATACTGTTAATTTTATTATTTGCATTTTATTAATTTTTATTAATTTTTATTAATTCTACTGTAAATATTAAGGGCTCATTAGGTCTTACCCTTTCATTTCCCGAATAACCATAGGCTTTATATGATGGAAATAAAAAAGTGACTACCTCACCTTCTTTCATCAGTTGTACACCATCATGTAAACCTGATAACAATTCCTGTTTACCTATATTATATTGAATCTTTCCAATTTCTTCTTTCGAAAAAATTATATCTCCTTTTAAATTTTTAACCTCATAAGCAAAAAGAGCAATATCCCCTTTTTCAGGTGATTTGTGATCTAAGGTATCTTTTACTTGATAATAATACCAAAAACCATTCTCTGAATTTATAAAATGATGTAAACTATCCTTTTGCATTACCCGCTCTAACATATCCTCCTCCAATTTATTGATCGTAATGTTTCGTTTTACTGATTCATCTAAAAATGATCCGGTTTTACGCACAATAGGTTTTCTTGGTTCAGGTTTTGAACATGAGCTTATGATAAGAAATATGAATAGGTATACTATATTTTTAATCATAATTTATTGTAATTCATTTTTATATAACGGTAAAAGACTTAAAAACTTGTCAATGGTTTTTTCCAGTGATTCTTCACTCCTACCGCCTGCTGCATTAATATGCCCTCCTCCATTAAAATGTTCTCTTGAGAATTCATTTACCGAAAATTTACCTGAAGATCTAAGAGATATTTTAATAATTCCTTGTTTTTTATCTTCTATAAAGATCGCTGCAAATATTACATTTTTTAATGATAATGCATAATTCACAAATCCTTCAGTATCACCTTTCTTAAAGTTATTTTGATTCAATTCATTCTGTGACAAGGTTATATAAGCAGTTCTATATGCCTCAACAACTTTCATATTTTGCAATGCTCTACCAAGCAATTGTAATCGATTATATGAACTTACATTATGTATTTTATTATAGATCTCAGAATTGTTTGCTCCTTTGTCTAATAAATTAGCTACAATTCTATGTGTTTCACTAGTAGTTGCAGGAAACCTGAATGAACCTGTATCGGTTAAAATACCTGCATATAAACATGTTGAAATATCTTTGTCAACCTTATCCAGATCATCTAACTTTTCAATAAATTGATACAGCATCTGACATGTGGAACAAACCAGCGGATCAACATAAGTGAATTTTGCAAAATCATCAGGTTGCTGATGATGATCGATCATGACATACAATGGGTCCAGTTTCATTAATGCATTATGCATTTTATCGCCAACCCTGTGCAAAGCATTAAAATCTAGTGTAAAGATAATTTCAGCTTCTTCTAAAATACTCGTAGCATTTTTAGTATCATTCTCAAAAATAACGATTTGATCCTCTCCCGGCATCCATTTTAAAAAATCAGGACAATCATTTGGTGAAACAACTGTAACCTTATGATCATCTTTTAACAAATAATGGTAAAGTGCTAAACACGAACCATATGCATCTCCATCAGGATTTCTATGCGGAACAATTACAATTTTTTTTGGCTCAGAAAGAACCTCTTTAATGCTTTGGAAATCTTCAAAATTCATAGGCTGCGAATATACTGTGAAAAATTTAAAAATAAAATTTATTCCTTCAAATTTACACTCAAATTTCATTAATTTTATAAAAAATATTTACTCATGAAATTACAATTTTTACTACTGCTTATATTTCTTCCAATATCGTTTTCCTGTGAAAACAAAGGAAAAGAAATGGTAACTAAAAAAAAGGTTCCGGACAAATATACACTGGCATTTGGTTCTTGCAATAATCAATTCACGGCTAACACTTTATGGAAAGAGATATTGAAGAACAAGCCTGATATTTTTATATGGGGTGGAGATATTATTTATTGTGACACCTATGATATGAAATTCATGAAAAAGAATTATACCCAACAAAAAAATGATTCTTCCTATATGGATTTTATAAATCAAGTGGAGACAATAGGAACCTGGGATGATCATGATTATGGAATAAATGACGGGGGAGTTGAATATTCAAAAAAAGATAGCGTACAACAAATATTTTTAGATTTTTTTAATATTGATCAAAATAACCCGAGAAGGAGTCAACAAGGAGTTTATTTTTCACAGAAAATAAAAATTAATGAGCATATCATAAATTTGCTATTACTGGATACCCGATATTTTCGCAGTACTTTGACAGAGGATCCTACAGGTGTAAAAAGGTATATTCCTAATAAAAGTGGAGAAGGTACTTTTCTTGGTGAAAAACAATGGAATTGGTTAGAAAAGGAGATGAATAATTCAAAAGCAGATTTTAATATTATTATGAGTAGTGTTCAGTTTTTATCATATAAACATGGTTTTGAAAGCTGGGGAACCATGCCACATGAAGTGACAAAACTAAAAAAACTTATTGCCAACTCAAATGCAAAAGGTGTGATTATTTTATCAGGAGACAGGCATATTGCTGAAATTTCTGTGGATTCGATTCCAAATATTACATATCCTTTAATTGACATAACTTCAAGTGGTTTGACACATAGTTATACCTCATTTAGTGGTGAAGAAAATTCATATAGAATTGGGAATGTAGTTTCTGATAAGAATTTTGGAATCCTAAAATTCGATTTTATAAACAATACAGTAACCATGGAAATAAGAGGAGAAAGTAATAAACTATATCAAACTTTTACACAAAAATATTAAAAATACTGACTTGTATTTTGAAATTAAATCAAATAGAGTATTTTTGCCAAAAAATTAATATAATGGCAACAAACAGAACATTTACAATGTTAAAACCTGACTCTTTAGAAAAAGGAAATACAGGTGCAATTTTAGAAAAGATCAATGCTGCAGGATTTAAAATTGTAGCAATGAAGCAAACACAAATGACCGTAAGAGATGCACAAACATTTTATGCTGTACATAATGAAAGACCATTTTTTAATGACCTGGTTGAATTTATGACTCGTGGACCTATTGTAGCAGCTATTTTAGAAAAAGAAAATGCAGTTGAAGATTTTAGAACTTTGATCGGTGCTACCAACCCAGAAGAAGCTGCAGAAGGAACTATCCGAAAATTATTTGCTGATTCCATGAGCGAAAATGCTGTACATGGTTCTGATAGTGATGAAAATGCAGCTATTGAAGGTGCTTTTCATTTTTCAGGAAGAGAAGTTTTTTAAATTAGAAAAAAATAAATTCTTTAAAGACCCAATGTTTTCACATTGGGTCTTTTTTTATATCAATTTTACTTTTTTAATAGAAATATGAATTAAATGATCATTCATCATTTTTACAATCTTATCTTTTCCATAACTCAATTCTTCACGTAAAGGTGCAGAACTCAATTTAACGATCAATGTACTTTTTTGAAGAAAAACCGATTCTGTATAGGTCATTACTCCCTTACCCATAATATCTTCCCAGGCCTCTTTTACCAAAATCTGATCCATGCCTTTTTGCAGTTTGTTTTCTTTTAGCATTCCGGGTATCAGATCTTTGATCTTAAAAGTATCATTTTCTCTTTTGGCCATAATTTGGAGTATATCTTTACTTTTCCCTTTTTCTTAATTTGCAGAAATTTTACTTGATTATTTAATTTAGTTATAGATGTATAATTAACTCAATTCAAACATCTTATAACTCTGATTTGTTTTTTTAATCAAATTCTCTGTTCTTTCAACATGTGTATCTGAAATAAATAATTGTCCAAAATCCTTATCATTTACCAATGCTAATAATTGACCAACTCGATGATCGTCTAACTTATCAAAAATATCATCCAATAACAAGATGGGTTTTAATCCGGCTTTTTTCTTGATAAAATCAAATTGAGCCAATTTCAGAGCGATTAAAAAAGATTTTTGCTGCCCCTGAGATCCTGTTTTTTTAACAGGATAACCCTTAATTTTGAATAAAAGATCATCTTTATGTACTCCTACAGATGTGTACTGTAGTATTCTGTCTTTTTCTATATTGCTTTCCAGAAGGTCTTTAAAATCAATTTTATTTAACTGACTTTTGTACAACAGGTCAACTTCTTCTGTAAAGGTTTCTTCAGTAATCTTACTGATAATGTGTTTATATCTCGATTGAAAGATAGGAACAAATTCTGCAATAAATTTTTCTCTTTTAGCAAATAATTCCTCACCAAAACCTATCAATTGTTCATTATAAACCTCAATATTTAAAGTGTCAAAGGTATGATTTGCAGCAAAATATTTTAAGAGTGAATTACGCTGAGATAATATTTTATTATAATTGAGCAAATTCTTTAAGTAATCTCTGTCATTTAAAGAAATGATACTATCCATATATTTTCTTCGAAGATCACTCCCTTCAACAATAAGATCTGAATCGGAAGGAGAAATGATCACCAAAGGGATCAAGCCAAAATGATCAGATATTTTTTCATACTCTTTACCATTTCTATTGATCACCTTTTTTAATCCTTTTTTAAAACTACAATTAACATGTTCTTCCCTATCTCTTTTATCAAATACACCATCCAAAACAAAGAAATCTTCTCCATGTCTGATATTCTGACCAGAAATACTGTTAAAGTAACCTTTGGTATTTGCAAGGTAGTAAATAGCATCTAATACATTAGTTTTTCCAACTCCATTATTACCAACCAAACAATTAATTTTACTGTCAAAATCAAATGATTTTGATGCAAAATTTTTATAATTGATGATCGATAATTTTTTTAAATACATGCAGATTTAATAATTTAAGATTAAAAATTAAAACTAATCATAATAAATAACAATTAAAGTATTGTGTTTCAGGTAAATATTATAATTTATTACGAATGCAATAATTCCATACAAAAAAACAAAAATTAAGTATAAATAAGGTCATAATTTTCAATAAAAATTATACTTTTGCCAAATTAATTTAATATACCAATGGCTACATATAAAAAAAGAGGAAATAAAGTAAATAAAGGAGCGAAAGTAAACATCGAAGATCAAAGTACTACCGCAGAAGTTTTTAATACTTTAGATGAAACTGCTTCCAGATCGGAGCAATGGGTTGAAAAAAATCAAAGGATTATTTTTATTGGATTAATTGCTGTTGCAGTGATTATTTTGGGATATCTTGCATATAACAAATACATTTTAGAACCAAATGAACTTGAAGCTGCGGATGAACTTGCATATCCTAAAGCATATTTTGAACAAGCTCAAAGTACTACTGTTGCTGTGGATTCATTATTCAATTTAAGTTTAAATGGCGCAGATGGAAAATACGGACTGATTGATATTGTTGACAATTACAAAAATACCAAAGCAGGTAATTTAGCAAAATATATGAGTGGTATTGCTTATTTGAAAACAGGTGATTATGAAAATGCCATTCAATATTTAAGTGATTTTTCATCAGATGATGAAATGCTTGGTTCCTTGGCTTTAGGAAATATTGGTGATGCTTTTTCAGAGATCAACCAACCAAAAGACGCCTTGAAATATTATGTGGATGCTGCAAATTTCAAGGACAATAATTTCACTAGTCCATTATACCTTTTCAAAGCAGGTAATGTGGCAATGGAATTAAAAGAATACGGTAAAGCAGAAGATTATTTCACTAAAATAAAAGATAATTATTCTAAATCAGAAGAAGCGAAAGGGATTGATATATATATCCAAAGAGCTCAGATTGCAAATAAATAAATATGGCCACAACCAATTTATCAGCATACGATAAAAACACAATCCCAAATGCGAAAGATTTTCGATTTGGGATTGTTGTTTCTGAATGGAATAGTGATATTACTAACAACCTTAGTAAAGGAGCTTTTGACACCTTAATTAAACACGGTGCTCTGGAAGAGAATATTACAACTTTACAAGTACCCGGTAGTTTTGAACTTATTTTTGGTTGTAAACAATTGATCAAAAGTGAAAAATTAGATGCTGTAATTGCTATTGGAAATGTAATACAAGGAGATACCAAACATTTTGATTTTGTTTGTGAAGCGGTTAGTCATGGCATCAAGGATATTAACTTTCAGTTGGATACACCTACTATTTTTTGTGTTTTAACCGATAATACCAAACAACAATCCATAGATCGTTCTGGAGGAAAACACGGTAACAAAGGAATTGAAAGTGCCATTGCAGCCATTAAAATGGCACAACTTCGAGGTAATACAAAGTAATATTTAGCCAGATAATACTTTTATTATTTACTGAATTACACTTCTTAAATCAATATAATTCGGGCTAATATCAATTGTTTTAACATAACTTTATTTGAATAACTAGTGATATTTGAGTAAATTTGTATAGCCTACAAAATTAAGTGCTATGTTTGGAAATGCTTTTAAACCAAGAGCTCATTATGTTTACAATTACAAACCTCGTTATTACAATGAGCGTAAGGAACGTATTGAAAAATTAAAAAGGCAGTATGCGAACGAAACAGAAGGTCAAACTGATGACCTTCCTAAAATTACCCTTTCAAAAGATAAATTAAAAGCTGACTGGCAACGCCAAAAAAAAATGGCTTCGGCAGATAGTGGTGTTAATCGCAGACTTGCTATTATCATTGCTATTTTAATCGGTATTTTAGCTTATATTTTTGAATTACATAAACTTTTTTAATGACGGATATAATTCAATTACTTCCTGATAATGTTGCAAATCAGATTGCTGCAGGTGAGGTAGTGCAACGCCCTGCCTCAGTAGTAAAGGAATTGCTTGAAAATGCAGTAGATGCGTCTGCTAGCTCTATCAAATTAATTATCAAAGAAGCAGGTAAAACTCTTATTCAGGTAATTGATAATGGCGAAGGTATGAGTCAGACAGATGCTCGACTTGCTTTTGAACGTCATGCTACATCCAAAATAAAAACTGCCAATGATCTTTACGATCTGCATACCAATGGATTTAGAGGTGAAGCTCTTGCATCAATTGCAGCAATTTCTCATGTGGTTTTAAAAACCCGACTAGAAGAAGTTGACCTGGGAGTACAAATAAAAAATTATGGAGGTGAGATCATTTCACAGGAAATGGTAAGCACACCGGTAGGTTCTAGTTTTGAAGTTAAAAACCTTTTTTATAATATACCGGCAAGACGTAATTTTTTAAAATCAAACATTGTAGAAACCAGACATATCATTGACGCATTTCAACGGGTTGCATTTACTTATCCGGATATTGCTTTTAGTTTTTTCCATAATGATAATGAGATCTATAACCTTCCGGCAGGAAGATCCGGTTCTCATTCTGGAAATTTACGTCAACGTATTGTTGGTATTTTAGGGAGTAACAGTAATGAAAAACTGGTTCCAATTGAAGAAAATACAGATATTCTAAAAATTGAAGGTTTTATTACCAAGCCAAGTTTTGCCAAGAAAAAAAGAGGTGAACAGTTCTTTTTTGTAAACGATCGTTATATCAAAAGCTCTTATTTAAACCATGCGGTTACAAGTGCTTTTGAAGGTTTGCTAAATCATGGTTACCATCCCTCCTATTTTTTATATCTAACGGTACCTACAAAAAGTATTGACATCAATATTCACCCTACCAAAACAGAAGTTAAATTTGATAATGAAAGAGATCTTTATGCAATTATCCGATCAACTATCAAACATAGCTTGGGGCAGTATAGTGTTGCTCCGGTACTCGATTTCAACCGTGATTCAACCTTAGACACTCCATATGCATTTAAAGGAAAATCAACCGGTAAAACTCCATCTATTGAAGTGGATCCAGATTTTAATCCTTTTAGATCAGATCAAAATTACAATTATAAACAATCGCAAAAAAAAGTTCCGGCCAACTGGGAATCTTTATATTTAAATGATGAAAAAGAAAATAAGATCATTGAAAATATTGAAGTAGAATCTGTAAATGTGAGTAAGCAATTGTTCGATGAGTCGGAATTTTCTAATTATACTACCTACCAAATTCACAATAAATATATTGTTAGTTCCATTAAATCAGGAATGGTATTAATTGATCAAAATTATGCCCACCAACGAATTTTATATGAAGATTTTTTAACCAAACTAACCATTGAGGACTTTGGTAATCAGCAGCTTTTATTTCCTCTTGAAGTGAATTTTAGCAAAACAGATATTTCCATCCTAAAAGATATACAAAACGATCTGCAAGTTGCCGGCTTTCATGTGTCGAAAATTTTGGAGAATGCTATTGTTTTGGATTCTATTCCAGGTTCAATTACTGAAAACGATGTAAGTATGATTCTGGAAGAGATCATTGACAGCATTAAAAATGAAATTCCGGAAACCAATTTCAGCCAAATTGATATCATTGCAAAGAGTCTGGCAAAAAGTCTGGCAATTCGCTCAGGAACAAAATTAAACTTCAAAGAGCAGGAAGATATTTTAAATAAATTGTTTCTTTGCAAAGAACCAAATTACACACCATTTGGTAAACAAACTTTTGTAACAATAAGCTTAAAAGAACTGGAAGACAAGTTCAACTAATAAATATGGGAAAATTAACTACAGCCATTAAAAATCTGATCATTATTAATGTTTTATTTTTTGTGGCAGCACATTATATATTGCCTCAGTTACAAGGCTCACTTGCTTTATATTTCCCGAAAAATGAACATTTCGGATTCTGGCAAATCATTACACATATGTTTATGCATGCTAATTTTATGCATATACTGTTCAATATGTATGCTCTTTGGGCTTTTGGGTCACCTTTGGAACAAATGTGGGGAAGTAAAAAGTTTTTATTTTTTTATTTTTCTGCCGGACTTGGAGCTGCTGCAATTTATACAGGAGTTAACTATTTTCAATTCAACAACATTTATAACCAATTGGTAAACTCCGGAATTAGCACTACTGATATTCAGCAGTTATTAACTACTGGAAGTTACAATACCGGAATATTACAGGTAATTTCAGAACAAAAACTAACGGAGTTATATCAAATTTATAACACACCAGCCGTTGGGGCTTCCGGGGCTATTTATGGAGTTTTGGTTGCATTTGGAATGACTTTCCCAAATGCAAAACTCGCTTTAATATTTTTCCCAGTTCCTATAGCTGCAAAATATTTTATTCCGGTTTTAATTGGTCTGGATCTGTTTTCTGGTGTTACAGGATTCTCCTTATTTAGCAGTGGTGGCGGTGGTGTTGCCCATTTTGCGCATGTGGGAGGAGCAATTATTGGCTTCATCATGATGAAATACTGGCAAACAAATCAATTCAAACGTTGGGATTAGTTTATTAATGAGAAAATGACTCCATGTGTAAATGAATTAGTAAAACTTTTAAACAGAATAATTTGAATAACTGGATAGAGGATATCAAAAATAAATATCATGCAAGTAATATTGCTGAAAAACTCATATTTATCAATATTTTTGTTTTTGTATTTACCTTTTTATTAAATACCTTTTCAACCTTATTTAAAATAGATGGAAACCTAATAATTGACTGGTTTGCACTGTCACCTCATTTTGAATCATTGCTGTTTAAACCATGGACCATTATTAGTTATGGTTTTATCCACAGCGGATTTTTTCACATACTATTCAATCTTATTTTTTTATATTATATAGGAAATCTGTTTTTAAACTTTTTCAATAAAAAGCAATTCTTAACTTACTATTTTCTGGGAATTATTTTTGGTGGAATTATTTATATTTTAAGCTACAACTATCTTCCTGCTTTAAAATCTCAGCAAACAGTATTAGTAGGCGCATCTGCAGGTGTAACTGCCATATTGGTTGGTTTAGCAACCCATATACCTCATTATGCCCTTAGATTTCAGTTTTTTGGAAACATTAAATTAATGTATATTGCAATAGGTTTTATTGTTTTAGACCTGATCCAAATACCTGATGGTAATGCAGGAGGACATTTAGCTCATCTTGGAGGAGCCCTTATTGGATATCTGCTTACCAGATATTTTAATAAAGGCAAAGAAGTGATTCTAAATTTTGAAAACCTTTTCCAGAAAAAAAAAGAAAAGCCATTAAAAACAGTTTATAAAAACAAACAAAGCAGTAATAAAAAAACAATTAATCCGAAGGATCATCAGGTTAAAATTGATAGAATTCTGGATAAAATAAGTAAATCCGGTTATGAAACGCTAACCAAAGACGAAAAGGACTTTTTGTTTAAGGTTGGAAAAAATTAAAAATATTTTCCCCTTGAAAGATTTATCATTTTTAAATAAAATCATCTTTTTAATAAACAATATTTTTGCTTTATTGTTTGTAGCTTCTTTTATTCTGCCTTATGTTTCTCCAAAATCGTTTCCATTACTCTCTATTTTAAGTCTTACAGTTCCATTGCTTATATTTATTCATTTTATATTCATTGTGTATTGGTGGATTATTGGAGTTAAAAAGCAATTTTTCCTATCTGCATTCTGTATTATACTGGCCATAGGATTTTCTTACTTTCCTTATAAATTCAGTGGAAAAAATGTAATAAGTGGCAATAGTTTTTCTGTTATGAATTTTAATGTTCGTCTATTTAATAGATATCACTGGATTGATGATAAAAACGTTCCTGCTAAATTTTTAAAATTTATTGATCAAACAGAACCCGACATTTTAACTATTCAGGAATATTACCCTTCTGAGGATCTATCATTGGATTATCCATATAAATACATATTTTACAAAAATGACAAAAAAGATTTTGGTCAAGCCATTTATTCCAAATATAAGATCATCAATAAAGGTTCTTTAAATTTTAAAAACTCTTCTAATAATACAATTTTCATTGATATCATTAAAAATAGTGATACGATCAGGGTTTATAATTTACATTTAGAATCATTGGGAATCAAGGAACAAAATATTGAATTAAACGGACTCAATGAAAATGAATCTAAAAA
>JAUVCP010000117.1 GCA_030590765.1 Flavobacteriaceae bacterium
ATAACAAATAATTTGGAATTGGGAACTAACTCCATAGTAGCATCTGGGTTTACGATATATTTTTTCTCTGGAGTTTTAAATCCGATTACAGTACAACCTGTTTTTCTTCGTAAATCCAGATCAAAAATAGATTTCCCATTATATTCTTCAGGTAATGATTCTATAACCAATTCTTCAATAGTACTGGCACTTTCACCTTCTATAGATAATCTGTCAATAAACTCAATAATATCAGGTGTAATTACCAAGGATGCCATATGAGCACCACCCAATTTATCAGGCATAATCACATTATCCGCTCCAGCGATCTTTAATTTACTATAAGAAGAATCGTTTGAAGCTCTACTAACAATTGTACATTTTGCATTTAACTGTCTTGCTGAAAGTACCACATATAAATTATTTGCATCAGATGGTAAAGTTGTAATTAAGCTGGAAGCTTTAGCAATTCCTGCTTTTAATAAAGTCTCATCATCAGTCGCATCACCTTTAACATATAAGACATTCTTTTTATGTTCAATCACATCTATTAATTCAATGTTGCTTTCAACTATTACACAAGGTTTTTTATAACTGAGTAATTTAGTTATTGCTTGTTTACCATTTCTTCCATAACCACAAACAATGGTATGATCTTTAAGTTTGTCTACTTTTTTTTGCACTTTCTTGAATTTAAGTTCCTCAAATAGTTTATTATTTGAAATATACTCTGTTAATACCGAAATGACATACCCATAAATAACAATACTGGTCAATATTAAAAGTATCGTAAATATTTTTGATTCATTATCTAATGGTTCTACTTCCTTAAAACCAACAGTAGAAACAGTAATTATAGTCATATAAAGGGCATTTATAAAACTATAATCTGAGATCAGAATAAAACCTATTGTTCCTAAGGTAATAACCCCAAATAAAAATAATAAAGCAATATAAACTTTCGATCTAATCTTATCAGCTCCAAATTCCAAATTAAACTATTTTAATTTATTATAAATCAAAAACAGAATTTCGTTTGGTATAAATCATATCTTTTAAACGCAATAAAAAAGCAAGAGTCAAATAAATTCCAAATGATAATCCAACAGTAACAAACGAGATATAAATAAAAAACAATCGTACATTAGTTGCACTTATACCAAGCTTATCAGCAAATCTTGAAGATACCTCAAATCCTCTTAATTCAAAAAAATGCCTGATCGAATGGATAAAATTCATTGTTAAATTTTATTTATATACTTAAACATTTTAACCTTTATGAAAAATCAATCATCCTCTTATCAGGAAAATTAATGCGCTAATCATGCTAGTCTATAATATTTAAATTTTATTGCAATTTATGAAAATTATATTTACAATACATCTATAATTCAAAAGTAAATACATATTTTTAATTTGCTATTTTCCTGTTAATTATGAATAAATAATACGACTATCAGAAAGTTGTCATTTGAAAAATATTTGAAAACCCCTTATTTTTAGTTTGAATCTCAAACTGATATTGTGTTAATAAGTTATCTGTTATTACAACTAAAAACCAGAACTATTTTCAAGTAAACAAAATGATTTTAAAATTTGAAAAAAAAGTTAAAATCTGTTTGCTGTTTTTTTTGTCAATAGATTAGTTTGTAATTATCTAAACCGATGGGTAAATGGGGATAATGCAACAAAAAAAGCAGAATTATACTAAAATAGAATTTATTTTCTTGACATCAAATAAACTATCCTTTAATTAATAGGGTTTAACATTGAAATTTAACTAAATTTATAAAACTTTCGGATAGAGTAACACAATTAGTATAAATAAAGTTAGATAACAGAAAAAATACAATACTAACACGTCAAAAATAAACTTAAAGATAATATTTAAGTAGTAAATTACTATATTGAAGCCAGCCAATAGCATGAAAGAGAAAAAGCTTTGATAATGAAAATAATTATTTACTATAAAATTAAATAGTATTATGACGTTTCTTGCATATCTTATTTTAGAAATCAAAAAAAATAGTAATGAGTTATAAACACTATTTCTTGATTATTATAAAAAAACTTTGGGCTGCAGTAACTGATCTCATTCCGATTATTGTAGTTGTTGTTTTTTTTCAAACTGTAGTAATCCAGCAACCCTTTCCACAAATTGGTGAAGTAATATTTGGTATTTTACTTGTAATTGTGGGTTTAATGCTTTTTATTGAAGGTCTTGAAATGGGGTTATTCCCAATAGGTGAGTCAATGGCATACGCCTTAGCAAAAAAAGGAAGCCTTTTTTGGTTAATGGCTTTTTCATTTTTGCTTGGGTTTTCAACTACTATTGCCGAACCTGCATTAATTGTAGTTGCAAAAGAAGCCTCGGTAATATCCTCAGAAGCGGGTTTAATTGATAATAACCAAAAAACCATGGATAGCTATGCCTTGGGACTGAGACTTACTGTTGCATTTTCAGTTGGTCTAGCAATTGTTATTGGCGTGTTACGTATTTTAAAAGGCTGGCCTTTACATTATTTAATTATTGGAGGATATATACTGGTTATGATAATGACAATGATAGCTCCCGAAGAAATTATAGGACTAGCTTATGATGCTGGTGGGGTTACCACCTCTACTATCACTGTTCCATTAGTAACAGCGCTAGGAGTAGGACTTGCAACTGTAATCAAGGGCAGAAGCCCCTTGCTTGATGGTTTTGGTTTAATTGCTTTTGCATCACTCTTACCAATGATTTTTGTAATGGCTTATGGCTTATTTTGGTTTTAATATAATAATTTTGAAAGATGGTTAATTATTTTACAGATTTTGCTTTAATCTTACTTTATACCCTACGAGATGTACTGCCTATACTTGTATTAATAATTTTCTTTCAAATTGTGGTTTTAAAACAACCCATTCCGCACTTAAAAAGGGTGATAATTGGAGGGGTTTATGTAGTACTAGGACTTGCACTATTTTTAATGGGATTGGAAAAAGCACTTTTCCCAGTAGGAAATATAATGGCTACTCAATTATCTGATCCATCATTTATAGGAGCTACTGGACCAGAACTCACAAGCTGGGTATCTTATTATTGGATATATATTTTTGCAGCCATGATTGGTTTCTCCACTACCATCGCAGAACCTTCACTTATTGCTGTAGCAATAAAAGCTGGAGAGGTTTCTGGTGGTACAATAAAACCATGGGGGCTTCGTATAACCGTAGCCATAGGAGTTGCCTTTGCGTTAGCCTTAGGCACATTTAGGATTGTAACCGGAACACCATTATTTATTTATATTATGGTAGGCTATATTATTGTTATCATACAGACCTTTTTTGCGCCGAAAGAGCTTATTGCATTAGCTTACGATTCGGGTGGAGTTACTACTTCAACAGTAACTGTTCCAATTGTAGCTGCACTAGGTTTAGGACTTTCAAGTGCTGTACCTGGTAGAAATCCTGCTATTGACGGCTTTGGGCTAATTGCATTCGCAAGTCTGTTTCCAATTATTGCTGTGTTAGGTTACGCACAAATTATGAGTTTAAAAAAACAAATTATTGAGAATTAAAAAATATAATTATGCAATTCAAATTAATTTTTGCCTTAGTAAAACCCAATATTAGTAATAAGGTAGTTGATGCTATGAAAGAAGCAGGAGCTACTGGAGCCACAATAATCCCTGCTAGAGGAACAGGGGTACATGAAGCTAAATCTTTTTTTGGGCTAACAATAGAAGAGCGCACAGAAATTATTTTATTTCTTGTAGAAGAGCACGTTGTAGAAAAATTTATGAAAGTGATTTCAAAAGCAGGCGGATTTAACAAACCAGGAACTGGTATCGCTTTTGTTATGCCTATAGAACACATTGCTGGACTAGAAAGCCAAATGAAAAAATTCAAACAACAGGCACGTGATGAATATTTCTAGTATAAATAAGCAGTTAGAGTGTATCTTAAGGCTTATAAAAAAAACAGAGTTAATTTAATTTTGATCTGGTATAATTAATTTTGAAAATAATTAAACTATCGTTTTATAAATTTATTAATTAAAAAAATTAAAAATGAATAAAAATAGAAGTTATCAAAGTGCAAAAGAGGTAATGACTAAAAAACTGATTTTTATCAATGGCATGGCTACTGCAAAAGAAGCGGTAGAAATAATGAGAAAGGAAAAGGTTGAGTCCCTAATTGTAAAAAAACGCCACCACCAAGATGTCTGTGGAATCGTCAATGTTCATGACTTTATCAAAGGTGTTATTATCAAGGATAAAACATCAGAAGAGGTGAATATTTATGAAATTATGACTAAACCACTGATTAGCGTACCGGCTAATATGGACATCCGCTATGTAGCTAAATTATTAATAATTACAGGGATTAGAATGGCACCTGTAGAAGAAAATAGCGAATATATTGGAATGGTTTCACTTTCAGATTTGATATTAGAAAATCTACTTTTTTAAAAAACTTTTTTATAAAATATGATGGGATAAATAAAAGGTGTTAAACCTTATCCGTCAAATGATGGATTGAACCCCAAAACAGGAATCGACCCAAAAGGTCGAGACATATGTCTTCAGATAAAGGCAGATTAACTTTGATCCTACAAAAAAAATCTGGATTTCCCTCCTTTGTTAGCAGACAAGTTAAATTTACAATATCTATAATTTAAATGTGAATACATTTAATTAAATTTGCAACTTTTCCAAATTATTTATGAATAAAG
Organism: Flavobacteriaceae bacterium; assembly: GCA_030590765.1. Classification (GTDB taxonomy): domain Bacteria; phylum Bacteroidota; class Bacteroidia; order Flavobacteriales; family Flavobacteriaceae; genus Lutimonas. Next base: position 4,697 of record JAUVCP010000117.1, read on the forward strand.
ACCAAAAATATATTGAAGTATTAGGAGCAAGAGTTCATAACCTAAAGAATATTGATGTGAAAATCCCACGGGAAAAACTGGTTGTAATAACCGGTTTGAGCGGAAGTGGAAAATCATCTTTAGCTTTTGATACGATCTATGCAGAAGGTCAAAGGCGATATATTGAAACTTTCTCGGCTTATGCAAGGCAATTTCTTGGAGGTTTGGAAAGACCCGATGTAGATAAAATAGATGGTTTGTCACCTGTAATTGCCATTGAACAAAAAACAACCAGTAAAAGTCCGAGATCCACAGTAGGTACTATCACTGAAATTTATGATTTTTTACGATTGCTTTTTGCCCGAATAGGTGATGCCTATTCATATAACACCGGAGACAAAATGATTAGTTATACGGATGAGAGGATTCAGGAACTTATCACAAAAGATTATTTAGATAAAAAGACTATTATTCTTGCTCCTGTTATAAAATCAAGAAAAGGACATTACAGGGAATTGTTTGAGCAAATATTAAAACAGGGATTTGTACGGGTACGCATTGACGGTGAGATCAAAGAAATTGAAAGAGGAATGCAACTTGACCGCTATAAAACACATGATATTGAAATTGTTATTGACCGGCTTATTATTAATGAAAAATCAGATAAACGATTAAGTGAAAGTATCAAAACAGCCATGTACCACGGTGAAGATACATTGATGATAATAGATGCTGAAATAGATAATTCAGAAAAAAAACCAAGATACTTTAGTCGTAATTTAATGTGTCCAAGTACAGGTATTTCCTACCCTAAGCCTGAACCAAATTCATTTTCATTCAATTCACCAAAAGGTGCCTGTGAAAATTGTAATGGACTGGGAAAAGTTCATGAGATCAATTTCAATAAGGTAATTCCAGACACAAAAGTATCTATCAAAAATGGCGGACTTGCACCTATTGGAGAACAAAAAAATTCCTGGATCTTTAAACAATTGAATCATATTGCTGAAAAATATTCATTTTCTTTATCTGATCCGCTAGGTAAAATTCCTAAAATGGCCTTGGAGATTATTTTAAATGGTGGTAATGAAAAATTAGAGATCAACTCAAAGGAACTTGGTGTTAAAAGAAGTTATACAATTGATTTTGAAGGAGTAAATAGTTTTATTTTCAACCAATATCACGAAAGTCAATCCAGTTCCATCAAACGATGGGCAAAAGGGTTTATGGATGAAATTAATTGCCCTGTTTGTCATGGGAGCAGATTAAAAAAAGAGGCTTTACATTTTAAGATCGATCATAAATCTATAGCTGATCTATCTTCACTTGACATTTCTCATTTGGCAACATGGTTTGATCAGGTATCAGATGAATTATCCGAAAGGCAAATTAAAATAGGTGAAGAGATCTTAAAAGAAATCAAAACCAGAATTGGTTTTTTATTAGATGTTGGATTGAACTATTTATCACTTGAAAGAGGATCAAAAACCTTATCAGGAGGTGAGGCACAACGCATTCGTTTGGCAACACAAATCGGATCCCAACTGGTTGGCGTTCTTTATATTTTAGATGAACCAAGCATTGGATTACATCAAAGAGATAATTTTAAACTTATAGAATCTCTTAAAAAACTTCGTGATCTTGGCAACTCAGTTTTAGTTGTAGAACATGATAAAGATATGATGGTATCATCTGATTATGTGATCGACATTGGTCCTGAAGCAGGAAAACACGGAGGTGAAATCATTAGCATTGGCACACCTGTTGAATTATTAAACAGCAATACATTAACTGCTGCCTATTTAAATGGTAAAAAATATTTTGAAATTCCTAAAAAACGAAGAGATGGCAATGGTAATTTTATCATTTTAAAAGGTGCAACAGGTAATAATTTAAAAAATGTAACTTTAAAAGTACCATTAGGAAAACTTATTGGTGTAACAGGAGTTTCGGGTAGTGGTAAATCTACTTTAATCAATGAAACATTGTATCCAATATTAAACACACATATATACAAAGCAGTAAAAAAACCTCTTCCGTATAAGTCGATCAAAGGACTGGAATTTATTGATAAAGTGATTGACATCAATCAAACTGCTATTGGCAGAACACCACGTTCAAATCCTGCCACTTACACTGGTGTTTTTAGCGAAATTAGAAGTCTGTTTGCAAAAACACCAGAATCACAGATAAGAGGGTATAAACCCGGAAGGT
>JAUVCP010000284.1 GCA_030590765.1 Flavobacteriaceae bacterium
GATGAAAATTTACATGAATTGATTACTACAGAAGTTAAAAATGGAACTTTAGTAATTACCTCTATTAAAAATATTCGATGGGCAAGTGCAAAGAATATTCACCTCTCTGTTGAAAATATAAATGAAATTTTAGTTTCGAGCGGGGCTGAGGTGTCTTCTGAAAACACTATGGTAACCAAAAGACTAAAAGTGGATGCTTCAAGTGGTTCGCAAGTAAAATTGCATGTGCGTGTGAAAGATTTGAAGTGTGAAACATCAAGTGGTGCCATGATCCATTTAGATGGAGATACAATTGATCTTACGGTATCATCTTCTAGTGGAAGTAACATTAATGCATATGCCTTAGACGCAGAGAATTGTGAAGCAAAAGCATCCAGCGGATCAAATATAAAAGTAAATGTTAGCGATAGTTTTGAAGGAAAAGCGTCTAGTGGATCACATATAAATTATAAAGGAAATCCTAAAGAAGTGAAAAAGGATGAAAGTTCAGGAGGTAGTGTAAGCAGCTCTTAAAAAAAAGTGTCTAATCTATATTTTTAAAAAACCATGGCAAAAATGTCATGGTTTTTTATTCATTCCATTTCATCCAGAATAATACTCTTTGCATAATTCAGATACTTTCGTCCAATTGGAATTCTTTTATTGTCAATTTGAACCGTATTTCCTTCAACTTCTTTGATCTTATCTAATGCAACGGTAAATGATCTATGAATTCTAAGAAAGAGATCACTAGGCAATTCTTCAGTTACTCCAGTTAAAGATTTATGAACCAAATAATTATCGGGTATTGTAAAAACTTTGATATAATCTTTTAAAGATTCGATATACAAAATATCTTCAAATTTAACTTTGACCAATTTTTTATTGACCTTTAAGAAAATAAATGATTTTTCTTTAGCATCTTTAGGTAGATCATCCTTAATTTCAGCGAGTACTTTTTGAGATAGTTTATTAATAGACTTCAAAAACCTGGCAAATGGAATAGGTTTTACCAAATAATCAAGTACATCCAGATCAAAACTTTCAACAGCATATTCCCGATAAGCTGTGGTCACAATAAAATTAGTTTTTAGACCGATACTTCTAATAAACTCAAGGCCATTCATCTTTGGCATATTGATATCTAAAAAAACAGCATCAATATCATTGTTTTCCATTCTCTTTAAAGCCTCAATTGGATTTGTAAAAACATCGATCAGTTCCATATTTGAAAACTCACTTAAATGCGCTTGTATTACTTCAACAGCAAGAGGTTCATCATCAATTATAATACATTTGATTTTCATACGGTCTGGAACTTTAAAAGTATCTTAAAATTTAATTTTTTTTATCTTGATTATTAAAGAAAAATTTCCACTGTAAATTACTTATAATATGTGTTTTATGTTTTCTGTCTTTTGCTATTTATTTCATAGCAGTCATAAAACGAAATGCAATGGTAAAGAAAAGAAAATTGTCAATGATTTCAAATATAATAATTACTTTTAATATTATTTGTGAAGTGGTTATCCTTTAATAATGGTGTATATTTATTATTTAAAAATAAAAAGTATGAAATGAGCCATAACAAATCTTGATATGAACCGAGATGATTAATGGTGAATTCCATCTGACAATTAAAAAAATAAAAATTAACATATGAAATTAATATTTTTATTAGTTATTTTTTTTACTATTAATACGGTAAAATATCCGGAAGCAAAGATCCGCCCAACAAAACTCACCTGCGAATATCTTCAAAACCCAACAGTTGTTGATATGTCAAACCCACGTTTATCCTGGATTAATATTGCTAAGAAAGGTGAACGAGGTCAGTTGCAAACAGCATGGCAGATCAAAGTATCAAGTGCAAAAGAAAATATGGGACTTGCTGATTTATGGGATAGTAAAAAAGTGATTTCTGATGAATCTATCCGTATTCAGTATGCAGGAAAAGTTCTCCTCTCACGTCAGGAATGCTGGTGGCAAGTACGTACCTGGGACAAAGAAAATAATGTTTCAGCATGGAGTGAACCAGCCATGTGGAGAATGGGAATTTTAAATGCAGATGAATGGAAAGCTAGTTGGATTGGTGCCCCATGGCAAGGTGAAGAAACTTTGCCGATACCAGAGGGTAGTAGAAACGCCAAATTGGAAAATTACGGACCTCCGGCTCCGCTGCTAAGAAAAGTATTTACTGTTAAGAAAAAAGTTGCAAAAGCAATTGCTTATGTAACCGGATTAGGATATTTTGAATTCTATGTAAACGGAAGTAAGATAGGTGATGATGTACTTGTACCTAACCAAACCAATTATGGTAAACGACCAGGTTTACGGGACAGATTCATAAGCCTTGATGATAATTTTAAAGAATATAAAGTGATGTACCTTAGTTATGATATTACAGGTAAATTGAAGGAAGGTAAAAATGTGATAGGAAGTATATTAGGTAATGGTTTTTATAATCCTGCAAAAGGCTGGGCTGAAGGATATGGATCTCCTCGGTTTATTGGTCAGGTTCATATTAGTTATACGGATGGATCGGAAGATATTATTGTAAGTGATAAGTCATGGAAAGCATCTAAAAGTGCAATTTTGATGAATATGGTGTATTATGGTGAGTATTATGATGCCAGAAAAGAACAACAAGGGTGGAGTACATCCTCATTTGATGACGGTAAATGGGAAAATGCTGCTATCAAAAAAGCTCCATTTGGCAAATTGGTTGCACATACTGCCAATACGGATAAAATTACAGAAAGGATTGCACCATTATCCATAAAAAAAATGGATAATGGAAATTATTTGGTTGATTTTGGTATAGAGATCTCAGGATGGGTAAGGCTTAATAATGTAGAGGCACCAGCAGGACACAAGATTGATATAAAATTTAACAGTAGTGATTTCTCTGGTGATAATTCTTATATATTTAAAGGTGATGGATTGGAGTCATATGCTCCACGATTCAATTGGTTTGTATTTAGTAGTATTGAAATCTCTAATTGGTATGGAGAATTAAAATCATCCCATTTAACAGCAGAAGCGGTGAATACATTTGTTGAAATTTCTGCAAAATTTGAAACATCAAATCAATTGCTAAATGATATCAATAAAATATGGAGAAGGAGCCAGATAGACAATATGCATGGTGGTATTGCAAGCGATTGTCCACACAGAGAGCGATCGGCCTATACCGGTGACGCACAGGCAGCCTGTGTTATGGTAATGCACAATTATAATGCTCAAAATTTTTATCACAAATGGGTACAAGATATGCTGGGAGCTCAAAATGTTGCAACCGGTTATGTGCCTAATGGAGCACCTTGGCAACCAGGATGTGGTGGTGGTGTAGCCTGGGGAGCAGCAATTTGTATTATTCCCTGGGAGTTTTATGTTCAGTATGGTGCACTTGATATGCTGGAAGAAAATTATCAAGGAATGAAAGATTATATTGAGTATATGAAAAAGTGGGTAGATGAGGAAGGAATTATGTATTCTCAGCGTAAAGGAAAAGACGGTAAAATTTTAAAATGGTTTAATCTTGGTGATTGGGTGGCACCAGGAAAAATGCCAGCAAATGAGTTTGTACATACATTTTACTATTGGCGTTGTACAGATATTATTGCCAAAACAGCAGCAATTTTTAATAATCATGAAGAAGCGAAAATTTATGCTGATATGGCAGAAAAAACCAAAAAAGAATTTCATAAACGTTTTTATGATGAAAAGAATGGCACTTATGGAAACGGGGGCGGTAATATTTTGGCGTTGAGAATGGGAGTGCCAATAAATCAAAAAGATGAGGTAATTAGGGCATTAAGGAAAAATATTGAATCCAATAAGGGGCATATTGATACTGGTATTTTTGGAACAAAACATTTTTTTGAGGTGCTTTCAGAAAATGGCTTACATGATTTGGCCTATGAAGCTCTGAACAAAAAAACTGAACCAAGTTTTGGCTATTGGCTGGAATTGGGTGCAACTACAACCTGGGAAC
>JAUVCP010000383.1 GCA_030590765.1 Flavobacteriaceae bacterium
TAAGGGGGTCAGCTTGCTCCGGTGTATCCAGCAGTAAATATTCTTTATTAACCTCTTTTAATTCTTCAAATATTGTATCTATAGCAGGCTTTTCAATAACAGTTCTTTTTTTGATTTGACCAAATATTTTCGACTTAAAAAACCAGCAGCAAAAGGTATTCCTAAATAGATCAATACACTTTGTGAAACTTCCCAAATAGAAATATTTACATCGTATGCTTCAATTCCGAAATAAGGTGGTAAAACAGTAATAAACAGCCATGCAAAAAAGCTATAAGTAAATACTTGAAAAATACTATTTAAGGCAATTAAAGCTGCACCATATTCACGACTTCCGCCGGCAAGGTCATTCCAAACGATTACCATGGCAATACATCTGGCAATTCCTATCAAGATCAAACCCGTCATATAACCTGGATAATCCCGTAAAAAGATAACTGCCAGTATAAACATTAAGATAGGGCCAACAATCCAGTTTAAAAATAAGGATAAAGACATGAGTTTTGTGTCTTTAAACACTTTTGGAAGCAAACTATAATCCACTTTTGCTAATGGCGGATACATCATTAAGATCAGACCAATTGCCAAAGGTATATTGGTTGATCCAACAGATAATTTTTCATTGATCTCTGCCATATTTGGATATAACACTCCTATTCCAACTCCAATTGCCATGGCCAAAAAGATCCATAAGGTTAAATATCTGTCTAAAAATTTTAGTTTGGTTTTCATACACTATTGTCATTCCTATAACTATGGGAATATCTTAATTTTTACTGATTTTCTACTTTTATAATACTCAAAATTGCTTTTTTGACTTTTTCAGGTGATGTTGCAATATTCATTCGCATAAATAATGCTCCTTCCCTGCCAAACCAATGTCCGGCGTTCATTCCAATTCCTGAATTCTTTGTTATGTAATTAAACATTTCCTTCGTATCGGTAAAAACATCTCTAAAATCCAGCCAAACCTGATAGGTTCCTTCGGGTTTGACGAGTTTAATTTTTGAATTATTCTTTCTTAGTTCCTGATCAACGATATTTACATTTTCTTCAATGGTTTTGATCAAATCTTTTAACCAGATCTCCCCTTCTTTATACGCAGTTTCCAAAGCAACTCGTGTAAGAGCATTGGTTCTTCCTAAATTGTACTTTCCAAAAATATCCTTAACGGAATTGTGAATACTTTCACTTGGAATTATTGCCATAGCATCTGAAATCCCTGGAATATTAAAGGTTTTTGCCTCGGAGGTACAAACAACCATTTTATTCCATTCTTCAGCAAAAGAAAGAACAGAAGTAAATTTATTGTCAAAAAGAACAATGTCTTTATGGATTTCATCCGAGATGAGTATCACATCATTTCTTTTACAAATAGAAACAATTTTTTCTAGTTCCTTTTTTGTCCATACTCTTCCAACTGGGTTATGTGGATTACAAAGGATCAATATTTTATTATTTTCTGAACTTACTTTTTCTTCCAGATCAGAAAAATCAATTTCGTAATGATCATCCACTAGTTTCAAAGCATTTTTGACAATCTTTCTTTTTGTCTTTCTGATCACATCCCTAAACTCCATAAAAACCGGAGGCTGAATGATAATTCCATCAATTTCATTGGTGAAATTTTCAATGATCACAGCAATAGTTGTTGTAATCGTGGGACTAAAAACTATATGCTCATTTTTCAAATCGAGTCGATACTGTTTTTGGTACCAGTCCTTTTGCACTTTAAAAAACGATTCAGGTTTGTATTCATAAGCAAATCCCGAATCAGCTATTCTTTCTGTCAAAGCATTTTGAATTGATTCTGCAATAGCAAAATCCATATCAGCGACCCACATGGGTGTAATATCTGATTGCCCAAAAAGGGATTCAATTGTCTTTGGATTAGATTTTGTTAATGGAAGTGATTGGAGTTTCTTATCTATTTTCATAGAGGAATAAATTAGTTTTTATAAAAATACAATATAAATTTAATTTCCTAACTTTTCTAATCTCATTTAAAATGGAACAGCCATTGAACAAGTTTTAAAAAGAACACAAAGTTTAATGAGATAGTATTATTTTTGTATCATCCTATAAGGATAAATTTATCAGAAAAGAGATTAAATGAATTCTAAATTATCTAAAATACATGTTGCAATTAAATCTTTGATTGAAATAGATGATAAAGAATGGAGCTACTATTCTTCCTTGTTTACAACAAAAAATTACAATAAAAAAGAAATACTATTGCAACCGGATAATATTTGTGACAACATTTTTTTTATCAATAAGGGATTGCTCAGAATTTTCTTTATGGATAAAAACGGAAATGAATCAACATTTTATTTTTCACAAGAAAATGATTTTGCAGTAGATTATGAAAGTTTTTTAAATCGTACACCTTCCAATTATACCATTGAAGCCATGGAAGACACACAAGTGGTGCACATGTCGTATAAAATGGTTGTTGATGGTTATAATAAATTAAGAAATGGAGAAAAACTCGGAAGATTACTTGCTGAAAAATACTTTATCATTTTTAGCCGGAAAATTCAAAATATATATACAAAAACTCCTTATGAAAGGTATCAATTAATGAATACACAATTTCCAAATATCCGGCAACGGGTATCTCAACACTATATTGCTTCCTATTTAAACATATCTTCCGTTCATTTAAGTAGATTGATCAATAAAAAAGTATAAAACTGATAACATATGTTATTGCAAAATTATACTTTCTACTTTATTTTTGACTCCAATCAATTTCAGTTAT
>JAUVCP010000128.1 GCA_030590765.1 Flavobacteriaceae bacterium
TTTCCATTTTTTTCAATATGAATTACTTCTTCATCTGAAACGGTTGTTTTCGCTTCGGGATCCCAGTTTACCATTCGATAACCACGATAGATCAACCCCTTATTAAAAAGATCAATAAAAACCTTGGTTACAGACTCTGACATGTCATCATCCATGGTAAATTTGGTGCGATCCCAATCACATGAAGCACCCAATTTTTTTAATTGCTCTAAAATAATACCTCCGTGTTTATGTGTCCAGTCCCATGCATGTTTTAAAAACTCATCACGTGAAAGATCTGCTTTGGCAATTCCTTCTTCTTTTAATTTTGCAACCACTTTTGCTTCAGTAGCGATAGATGCATGATCGGTTCCCGGTACCCAGCAAGCATTATAACCTTTCATTCTTGCACGACGAATCAATACATCCTGAATGGTATTATTCAACATATGACCCATATGCAATACACCTGTAACATTTGGAGGCGGAATTACAATTGTATAAGATTCTCGCTCATCCGGAACCGAATGGAAATATCCATTTTCCATCCAATACTTATACCATTTATCTTCTACTTTTGTGGGATCATATTTTGTTGCAATATTCATATATTCTGGTTTTGAAAAACGTTTGCAAAATTACAATATTAAGATGGGTTCTAAAAATTGAATTTCATCAAAATTTTAAAACATTTTCAAAAATCCAAAAAAGCGCACTTCTTTAACAATATATTTACATGATTGTTGTTAGTATTTTATCTAAAAAGTATTAATTTTATCAAAAATATATCCAAATTATGAAAAAAGTTGTTTTAATTTTATTTGTTGGATTCTTTGCTTTATCCATAAATGCACAAACTGAAGAAGAAATAAAAAAAGATTTTAGAGGCCCTATATTTGAATTTGAAAACGAAGTAATTGAATATGGTGATATTGCTGAAAATTCTGATGGCAATCGAGTTTTTAAATTTATAAATATTGGAAAAGCGCCATTGATTATTACTTCTGTAAAAGGAAGTTGTGGATGTACGGTACCAACAAAACCTGAAGAACCTATCATGCCAGGTGAAACTGGTGAAATAAAGGTTAAATATGCGACAAATCGTGTTGGACCATTTTCAAAAACAGTTACTATCACCTCAAATGCCTTTGTATCAAAAAAGATTGTAAGGGTTAAAGGAAGAGTTTTAGAAAGTGTACCAGATGACTTGCAAAAACAAAAAAGCATGTTATTTGAAAAAAAATAAACTATAATCAAATAAAAAAAAGCTCCAATATTGGAGCTTTTTTTATTCGAACATGCTTTTTAGGTAAAACTCATATTTTAAATGCTGCCCATTTCTACTGATCAAGAGTTTTATTTTTTTATTTTCTTTTTGAGATAAAATATGAATAATATCCTGCATTTCTTTATTGTACGCCACCGATCCATTGATTTCTAAAATAATATCTCCAATCATCAAACCTGCATTTTTAGCTGGTGAATCATCACGCAATTGAGAAATGACATAGCTGGGTTTATAAGCCAAAACATAACTGGAAATTATTTGAGTTATAGATTCCCCATCAGATGACACTCCATCTGTAAATTTTGATTTAGTCTCTTTTACGACCATATCACCTCCATAGGACAATTCTAACCCACTTTTATTGTACAAAAAAGGCTTTTTATAGTGGCTGTTTTTTTTTAATGTGATTTTTCTGCCCGGATAATCATAAATTACATGAAACCTTCTAAGCACATTCGCCCCAAGTGTACCATTTCTTTCTTTGTTTTTATATGCAGCAACTATATACAAAGAATCAGGATAGGATACAGATGCATTTTCAAAAATAAAACTTCCAATTTTCAATTTATTGATCTTACTTCTTTTACCATAAATATCTCCGTTGAGTCCTTTTCCCAGATAATCATTAAAATATTTATCCGAAACTATAATTTTTGGATGTGAATTTTCAAAAAGCCAAAGTGCATCTCCCCCCCCCGAATCGATCAATAGTTTTACATCAAATTCTTCTCCTAAATGATTTTGAACAACTACATCTATAAATGGTTTTTCACTATAAAAATCAAGAGGAAATGTCTCGCAGTTGCTGCACTTTTTATATGTATATGTTTTCGCGTTATAAAAAATCAACTTTTTAGAGGAGTAATTCACCTTGACCACAAAATCTCTAAAAAGGTCTCCACCTATAATTCCATTTATATCAATTCCCATTTTTCCAGAAAGATCAAACATATTATCATAAATAATATATGTCATCTGATTTGGATTTATCAGGCCGTCCATGACAAATAAATTATTTCTGGAGATCATTGCTTTTAATGCCTCCCCTTCACCTAGACCTTTCAATTCAATTTCTTCTACATCTTTCATTCTTTCAGACATATCAACTTTTAAATTGAACAAGATGGTTTTATCAATCCCTGTATCAAATAAAAATGACAATTCAGTTCCGTTAACTTCTATCTGAATAACAATCAAATTATTAATCAAAGTGAACGGAAGGCTTACACTTTCTTTTTGATCCATAATATGAAATCTACCCTGAGCAATTCCCGAAAGGGTGTAAAAAATAAAAAGTAAAACTAAAAATATTCGAAAATTCATATAGGTTTAAACAACTATATATCAAGTTACTTCTAATAGCTGAATAATAATAATTTTTAAGAAAACTTTAGCTTTTAAAATACAGATTAGATTGCTATTTTCAATTACTCTATTCTTTTAACATAAAATATATTTTTATGTTCTACAAAGGTTGGAATAAAAAAACCTTTCTGTAAAAAATAGAAAGGTTTTTAATCTTTAATATGTCTCGTCCTGAAATATCGTTACACAAAAACCAGTGTAATGAAAACAATTTATCTAACGTTTTGTCAATAGATCATTTACTTTGTTGAGTGTATAAGGAACCATTTCCTTAGCAATAGTATAACCAATAAAATATTTACGAGTCACCTTACTAGCGAGCAATAATGCTTTTATCATTTTTCCACCTGATTGCCTGTTACCACCGGATAAATTATTTCCAAAAGTATCTTTAATAGAATTTCCACCTAATAAAGAAGATGTGATCTTAACAACAGGATTCTCTTTAATAGATAATTCAATAATCTCATTATCTAATCTCAATTGTTTCTGAGCAAATTTCAAATCATCAAAAGACTCAATATTAAATTCATTTTTTGTCATAAATTCTAATATTTATCAATCGTTAGTTAAATCTTCCTGAGCTCCCATTGCAGTTCTTACAACATGATCTTTTACCTTAGCACTCATCTTGTCTTTTGCAAACACATAATATATAATAAAGAACAACAAATATATACCTCCTATTATTGCAAATCCTAAAGCTGTATTATCATAATACTGACCAATAAAATAAGCTGCTGCAATATTAAACAATAGAACAACAACCATCACCAATAACGCAACAACAAAGAGACTAATAAGTTTAGCCGCCAAATTTGCCGATACGCTAATAAGCTCAAATTTTGTTAGTTGTATTTTATTCTCAATATATTTTTTTAACAAATCTACCATAACTAAAACTTAGTGATTATTAGGTATTTTTGATATCAGCTTCCATATTTTTAGCATCTTTTTCCAAATCTTTATATTTGGCCTTTAAATCCTTTTCTAAGTCTTTTACTTTAGAAACTACTTCAGCATATTGCTCTTTAATTCCTCCTTTTACATCATAAAATTTTTCTCTAAAATTACTTAAAGATTCATTTTCTAAATTACTGATACGTTCAGAGATATCATTAAATCTAACTCCCATATCATCTTTAAAGTCTGCTGCATGACCAGCAATTTTAGTTCTGGTTTCTTCTCCTGATGCCGGTGCTGCTAAAATTCCTGCTACTGCTCCTGCTACTGCTCCAATAATTAATCCTGCAAAAAAATTTGATTCATTTGACATTTTATATACGTTTTAAGTTTACAATTATTTTAATGTAAAGATAACCTATTTTTATTTGAAAATGAAAAAATCCTTAAAAATTTGAGCTGTTTCAACCATAAATTCGGAAATTATTTCGCAATTTTGTAACATAATATATGAATTGAAATACTATGCCTAAAATATCACAAAAAGGTCAGGCTATGCCCGAATCACCAATTAGAAAATTAGTCCCTTTTGCCGAAGCTGCAAAAAAACGAGGAAATAAGGTTTTTCACTTAAACATTGGTCAACCTGATATAAAAACGCCACAAGTTGCTTTAGATGCTGTTAAGAATAATACTATTGAAGTTTTATCCTATGCCAGAAGTGAAGGGTCAGAAGAATACCGTGAAAAACTTGCAGCTTATTATAAAAAACACAATATAAATGTAACTGCTGAAGATATCATTATCACCACAGGTGGGTCTGAGGCTTTGCTTTTTACTTTAGGTAGTATTACCGATGCTGGTGATGAAATTATTATACCTGAACCTTTTTATGCTAATTACAATGGTTTTTCAACTGCCAATAACACCAAAGTAGTTCCTGTTATTTCATCTATTGATGATGGATTTGCTTTACCTCCTATTGAAGAATTTGAAAAATTGATAAGCCCAAAAACAAAAGCCATTCTAATTTGTAATCCGGGTAATCCAACCGGATATTTATATTCCAAAGATGAAATTAACAAATTAAAGGCTCTGGTTCTAAAACATGATCTATTTTTAGTTGCCGATGAGGTTTATCGAGAATTTGTTTATGATGACAACAAACATAATTCCGTAATGAGCTTAGACGGATTAGATCAGCATGCAATTATGATCGACTCTGTTTCAAAACGTTATAGCATGTGTGGTGCAAGAATTGGATGTGTTGTTTCTAAAAATAAAACATTTACCCAAGCTATTTTAAAATTTGCTCAGGCAAGATTGAGTTCACCAACTTACGCTTTACTTGCAAGTGAAGCTGCTTTGGAAACTCCTCAAAGTTATTTTGATGAAGTTATAGAAGAATATGTGGACAGAAGAAATATTTTGATAGAAGAATTGAACAAAATTCCAAATTTGAAAGTTTCAGAACCTAAAGGGGCTTTTTATTGTATTTCATAATTAAACATAAAAGATGCTGATGATTTTGCACAATGGATGCTAGAGAGCTTTCATGACAATAATGAAACGGTGATGGTAGCACCTGCCAGTGGGTTTTATTCTACACCAGGTTCTGGTAAAAATCAAATTCGAATAGCCTATGTTTTGAACAAAGAAAGTTTGATTCGTTCAGTTGAATTGCTTAAACTTGCATTAGAGCAATACAAAGGTTAATGTTTCAAAAAAATATCTCATTAAAACCATACAACACTTTCGGCATAGAAGCATATGCCGAAAGTTTTGTTTCGGTTACTTCTCTTGATCAACTTCAAAAAATCACTGAAAAGCATAAAGATGTTTTTATTCTTAGCGGAGGAAGTAATGTTTTAATTACCAAGAATATACGCCAACCTGTGCTCCATTTGAATATGCAAGGCAAATCCATCCAAAAAAACAAAGAAGAAAACATCGTATTTGTAAAAGCAATGGCAGGAGAAAACTGGCATGAATTTGTATTATGGACTTTAGAGAATAATTTTGGAGGACTTGAAAATTTATCTCTGATTCCGGGAAATGTAGGCACTTCGCCCATGCAAAATATTGGCGCTTACGGCATCGAGATAAAAGATGTTTTTCATAAACTTGAAGCTCTTGAAATTGCTACAGGTGAAATAAGAACTTTTTATAAAAACGATTGTAATTTTGGTTATCGTGAATCTGTTTTTAAAAATATTTTCAAAGGAAAGTATTTAATTATCAATGTTACTTTTCAACTTACTAAAAATATACACAAACTAAATACATCTTACGGTGCAATTCAAACTGAGTTAGAAAGAAACAATATTAAAAATCCTTCCATCAAAGATGTTTCAAATGCGATCATTTCAATTCGTGAAAGCAAATTACCCGATCCAAAAGAAATTGGAAACAGTGGTAGCTTCTTCAAAAATCCTGTTGTTTCAATAGATCAATTTAAAGATCTGGAAAAAGAATACCCGAACATGCCATATTATAAAGTTTCGGATAAAACCATAAAAATTCCTGCAGGCTGGTTGATTGAACAATGTGGATTTAAAGGGAAACGTTTTGGTGATGCCGGTGTACATCAAGATCAGGCCTTGGTTTTGGTAAATTATGGAAATGCTACCGGAAATGAAATTTTAGATATGGCAAATAATATACTTAAAACGGTAAGTAATAAATTTAGAATTGATCTTGAAATTGAAGTAAATATTATTTGATCCATTTTTATTTAATAAGGATTCCCTGTTATTTTTGCGACTTTATATATTGAAATTATTACATTTTTAATTTTATTTTATTTTCTAACATTTATCATATAATGGTTTACATTTATTTTCATAACTTTATGGAGTAAATCTAAATCAATTTATTATGAAAATATACGACGAAAAACACATTAAAAACATTGCATTAGTTGGAGCTCATAACAGCGGCAAGACCACCCTTGCCGAAACCATGCTTTTTGAAGCCGGATTACTTAACCGTCGTGGTAGCATTGAAGACAAAAACACAGTAGCCGACTATCATCAAATTGAACAAGAAAGAGAATCCTCTATTTTTGCTACACCTCTTCATACCGAATGGAGAAACTACAAAATAAATATTATTGATACCCCAGGTCTTGATGATTTCATTGGCGAGATTGCTTCTACAATGC
>JAUVCP010000125.1 GCA_030590765.1 Flavobacteriaceae bacterium
AGGATATTTCAGAAACATTATGATTGGAATTTAAAATTAATCTGGCAGCTTCCTGAAGGCGAGTTTCCTTAATAAACTGATTTGCAGACATACCTATTTCAGACTTTACTTTTTTAAATGTATGAGATCTACTCCAGCCAATTTCAGATGCTAACTGGCTTACGCCAAATTTTTCATCATCTAAATGATCTAAAATAATTTGTTTTACTTTGTCTATAAAAGGATCCTCCATTAAAATAAAATGTTACTAAAGTTACAATTTTTTTTAATGACACTTTATATCTACTTTTTAAACCTTGTAATTCCATCATTTAACCAATCTAGATATTGTTCAATATCAGTGTTATAAGCAGTATGTTCATTTAAGTTATTTCCTTCATGATCTAACAATACATAATAAGGTTGTGCATTGGCTTTGTATTTCTTGATCTGGAAATCGCTCCATTTGTTACCAATGTATTTGATCTTTTTTCCTGTTAGCTCTGAAGTGTATTGTTCACTTTCAGGTAAAGGCCTTTTGTCATCTACATACAACGAAATTAATACAATGTCATTTTTTAATATTTGCAACACACTTGGATCTGACCAAACTCTTGCCTCCATTTTTCTGCAGTTTACACAAGCCCATCCTGTAAAGTCTAATAGAACAGGTTTGTTTACTTTTTTTGCATAATCCATTCCAAGATCATAATCATTAAAAGCTATGATATCATGTGGGCCTAAATGTGCATCTTTTGGTATGTTTCCATGGGAAGCACTCGCTCCTCCCCCTAGTTTGGTAAATCCTACTCCATAAACAGATTCACTATAATGCATTGGTGGTGGAAAACCACTAATCAATTTCAATGGTGCTCCCCATAGTCCGGGAATCATGTAAATAGTAAATGCTAATACTACCAATCCTAAACTTAATCTCCCTACTGAGATAAAAGGCAGATTGGAATCATGTGGTAATTTGATCTTTCCGAAAAGGTATAGAGCCAGCATTCCAAAAATAGTGATCCATATGGCTATAAATACTTCCCTTTCTAACCAGTGGCCTTGTAAAACCAGATCTGCATTGGATAAGAATTTAAATGCCAAAGCCAGTTCCAAAAATCCTAAAAATACTTTTACGGTATTTAACCATCCTCCTGATTTTGGTAAGGAGTTCATCCATCCCGGGAAGGCTGCAAACAATGCAAATGGTAATGCTATTGCCAAAGAGAAGCCAAACATACTAATTACCGGTGCTATTCCTCCCTGAGCTGCTGCTGCCACCAGTGCTGTTCCTACTATTGGACCCGTACAAGAAAAAGACACAATTGCCAGTGCAAGTGCCATAAAGAATATTCCTATCAAACCTCCTCTGTCGGCTTGTGAGTCTATCTTGGTTCCCCAACTACTTGGTAGTGTTATTTCAAAAGCTCCTAAAAAGGATACTGCAAAAACGATCAATAGCAAAAAGAAAATAATATTAAACCACACATTGGTCGAAAGTGCATTGAGTGAATCCGCCCCAAATATAGCAGTAATTACCGTACCCAATAAAACATACAGCACAACGATTGAAACTCCGTAGATGATAGCATTTCTAATTCCCTGAGCTTTGCTTTTACTTTGTTTGGTAAAGAAGCTTACGGTCATAGGGATCATCGGGAAAACACAGGGTGTCAATAATGCTGCAAATCCTGCTAAAAAACTAAGTCCGAATAGTACCCAAAGACTCTTGTTTTTTTGTTTCTTTTCTTGTTGTTTTACTTTGTTAGAGCTTGCTATTTCCTTTGACTCTATCTCCTCTTTTTTTGGGTTTTTAGGGGAAACGATTGTTGATTGAAGAAAACTTTTATCATCTGACTTCTCTTTTCCTACTTCTAACTTTTGATCTCCAACCTCAAAGGTGTATTCTACTTCAGTTGGTGGCAAACAATTGGTATCGTCACAAACCATAAACTCTAAGGCTCCGGCTATAATGATATTTTCTCTGGTCAGTACTTTGATTCTTTGCTTAAATATTGCTTCATCACCAAAGTATTTGATATCCATTTCAAAAACGGTATCGTATTCTTCATGGCCTTTTCCTTCTACAGTTTTTCCAACAAGTTCATATTCCTTTTTTGATTCTTTAAAGGTAAACGAAGTTGCTATTGGACCGCCTTCCGGAACATTCTGCGAGTACAAATGCCAGCCAGATTCTATCGTGGCTTTTATCACCAGATCAAATTCCGTATCAGACACTTTTTCAACGGAAGTGTTCCACTTTACTGGATCATGCATTTGAGCATTTACATTAGTTACAAAAGTAAATAGTAAACTGATTATTAAGGCAAACTTCTTCATGTTTTAAGTGTAATTTTTAGTATTTCTTTTGTTTTGTTGGTTATTTTATATCTGTCATCTAACCTTTTTCCAATGACCCAGACAATTTCATTTTTAGAGCAAAGTAACCAAATATTCTCTTTTTCAAGTAATGACATTTTCTCATCTTTAAAATATTTGCTTAGCTTTTTTCTTCCTTGCAAGCCAAAGGGGTAAAAATAGTCACCATTATCCCATTTTCTTACAATTAAAGGGAATTTTAACAAATCTTTATCAATAATAACAATATTTGGACTGGTATTTTTAATGTCCGGAATATGATTTTCATCATTTGAAATTTGCTGAAGATTTAAAAGTAGATCTTTTTTATTATCAAGTGAATTGTTGATCTTTATGTTTGTTGTGGAGTCATCAATTTTATGCTTTTTTAATTGATTACTTTCAATTGATAAAGGACTTACAATTAAATATTCTCTGTGTTTTAACAACCGATGGGTTTTAGAAACAACCTGTTTACCAGTTTGTGCATTGAGTAATGATAAAACATCCTCCCATTGGGTAAATCCATAGTCTTTTAGGAGTTCATATAAATATGCTTTGGGATTATTTAATAATTCTAAATTTTGAATTTTGAATTTTGAATTTTTTCCATCTTTAATTTCAATCTCTTTTTTAATCTCTTTAATTCTATCCTTAACTAATTGATTGCTTCCATCGAGATGATCAACAGTTTCATTAAAAGATTCTAAAAATCTGGGGTTTAATTCTTTTAATAGTGGAATCAACTCATGTCTTAATTTATTCCGTAAATATTTAGTTTCTTTATTACTTTGATCTTCCCGCCAGGAGATCTCATTTTCTTTTGCATAATACTCAATTTCCTTACGGGAAAACGGTAATAAAGCACGAATGGTTTTGTTATTGATCGCAGGAATTCCGGTTAAACCTTCCAAACCTGTGCCACGGGAAAAATTAATTAAAAAAGTTTCTAAATTATCATCAGCATGATGAGCGGTAAGTAAAAAATCCAGATCTTGTTTTTGTAAGAGCTTCTCAAACCATGTATAGCGTAGATCTCGAGCAGCCATTTGAATAGAAATATTTTTTTCATTGGCATATTCTTTTGTGTCAAATGAAATAATATGATGAGGTATCTGAAGTCTTTTAGCTGACTGGATCACAAACGCTTCATCCAAATCGGATTCTTTTCCACGCAAGTGAAAATTACAATGTGCTAAAGAAATTTGGTAATCTAATTTGGATAAAAGATCGATCAATACCATACTGTCAATTCCACCTGAACTTGCCACAAGTAACTTCTTTCCTTTCAGAAAAGAAAAACTCTGCTGCATATGTTCTTTAAACCTGGAAATCAAAAGCAAATAACCTTTTAAAATTTTTGTAAATATATCATTCTTTACATAAAAAAAGCCCTTAATAAAAAGATATTAAGGACTTTATATTATTTGTCTTATTTAATTCTTTACTAAAAATTGTTTTTCAATTTTCAATTCAGAAAGAACTATTAAAGCTTCTTCAACATAAATATCTTTGCTTAAATTCTTATGCCAGATCTCACGTTTTTTAGCTAAAACAGAATCCTGATCCATCATCGGGATTTCATATGCAGGAGACTTAAAGGTCAAATCACTTTGATATTCAGAAATTGCTTCAAACTCCTTGCTTTCTTCCAGTCTTTTTTTAAGCTCGTTTTTATAATTCTCATAGCTCAAATTTATCATGGTGTTATCTCTTCCTTCTTTTAACCATCTAGCATTTTTATCTATCAGTTTAAATTGAGGATTCACTGCAATTCTCTTTTTACTATCATTTACAACATCATGAAAATTTCCATAAATATGCAACGGTGTATATTTTGCTGGTTCAATTTTATCCCATGGCAATGGGTTTTTTTCATCGCGTTCACCAATATTCAGATAGGTATAACGATCTGGCATTGCAATATCACTATGAACTCCTTTTAATTGTGTTGATCCACCATTGATTCTATAGAATTTTTGGATGGTCATTTTTAATGCTCCAAGATCTTCAGAGTATTTAAAATAATTATTAAGTGGTAAAACATTTTGTACTGTTCCTTTTCCAAAAGATTGATTACTACCAATAATTACCGCTCTGTTATAATCCTGCATGGCTGCAGCAAAAATTTCTGACGCTGAAGCAGATAACTCATTGACCAAAACTACCAATGGGCCATCCCACTGAATTTTTTTGTTCTTATCTGATCTAACGTTTGGTTTTTCACCTCTATATTTCACCTGAACAACCGGTCCGTCCTTTATAAAAAGACCTGCAATTTCAATAGCAGTTTTTAACGAACCACCCCCATTATTTCTAAGATCAATTAGTAATCCCTCAATGTTCTCTTCTTTTAAACGAGCAATTTCTTGCTCCATATCAGTTGCTGAATTACGAAAATTCCTCTCATTAAAATCAATATAGAATTTTGGTAGATTGATCACACCAAAAGTTCTGTTATCCACTTTGACAACACTTGATTTTGCAAAGGTTTCTTCCAATTCAACTATATCTCTAATGATAGAATAAACAACAATAGATCCGTCAATTTTTTTAATGGTCAGTTTTACTTCTGTTCCTTTTTTTCCTTTTATAAATTCAATAGCATCATCTAAACGCATTCCAACAATATCAATAGGTGGCTCATCTCCCTGCCCTACTTTTGTAATAGCATCACCTACTTCCAAATCACCTGCTTTCCATGCGGGTCCGCCAGAAATTAACTCAATTACTGTTGTAAAATCACCTTTCTTTTGCAAACGAGCTCCAATACCTTCCAATTTTCCGGCCATACTGATATCAAATCTCTTTTTATCCTTAGGAGCAAAATAATTAGTATGCGGATCAAACTGACTTGCCATAGAATTTATAAATACCGAAAACCAATCTGTATCATTTAAATCGGCCATCAGATCATACAGATCATCCAGACTTTTTTCAGTTGCCTCACGAGATTCTTTTTCTAATTCAGCAAATGACTTTTTTTCTACATCATCCTTATTGGTATCCTTAAAATCATTTTCCTGAACTTTTTGCAGCACTTCGCTATCAACCATTTCATGATCTTTCTCTTTGCCCTTTTTTGCCTTATCCATAGATTCCTGAGACTCTATCTTATCATACAATCGAGTAAGTGTGCTAACTTTCAATTGTTCTTGCCAGTTTTGAATAAGTTCTGCTTGATTTTTAGAAAACGATTTCTTTTCATAATCAAGATCAAAAGGGTCATCTTTGTTAAAATCAAAAGGCGTTTTTAAAACTTCTTTGTAATATGCTTTTGATTCATCTACCCTGATTTTAAATCGTTCATAAACCAGATTATAAAAACTCAGATCTTCCTTTTTAATTTGATCATCGATCAAATACTTATATGTAGAAAATTCATCTATATCACTTTGTAAAAAAAATCGTTTATACGGATCAAGACTGCTTATAAAATCATCATAAAGGTTTTCAGAAAATTCATCATCAATTTGATGAGGCTGGTAATGACCTTGTTTTAAAGCATATCTTATCAATCCTACTAAGATCTTATCCTTTTCAGGATCTGGTTGATTGGATATTTGAAAACTAAATAGTAATCCTGTTAAAATGATTATTGGGATAATTATTTTATATTTTCTTTTCATGAAAAGGGTTATTTTATCTATTATTTTTTTTTCTTGCATCTTTAAAATATCGATTCAATCTGATAAAAAATGGTTGAATCCACAATAATATACAATAATATATTATTTTTCTCATAATTAAATGTTAAAGACAAAATATTCATTAGAAGAATAAAATACTTTAAATTTGTTTCAAATTATCATAAAATGCAAAAAAGACCTTTAATTTTAGTTACCAATGACGATGGAATTACTGCTCCGGGTATCAGGACATTAATTTCCGTAATGAACGAAATTGGTGATGTTGTTGTTATAGCACCTGACAGTCCGCAAAGCGGAATGGGTCATGCTATAACTTTAGATTCAACAATTTATTGTGATGCCGTATCAATTGATAACGGAGAACAATTGGAATATCGATGTTCAGGAACCCCTGCCGATTGCGTAAAAATGGCGATTAGTGAAGTGCTGAATAAAAAACCCGATCTATGTGTTTCGGGAATTAATCATGGTGCAAATTCATCGATCAATGTGCTTTATTCAGGCACAATGAGTGCTGCTATTGAAGCAGGTATTGAAGGAATTCCGGCCATTGGCTTTTCAGTTCTTGATTATTCCTGGCATGCTGATTTCAAAGGAATTGAGAAATTTATTAAAAAAATAGCTTTGGAGGTTCTACAAAACGGTTTACCCGATGGTGAAGTTTTAAATGTAAATTTCCCAAAAATTAAAGAGAATAATTTCAAAGGAATAAAAATTTGTCGTCAGGCACGTGCCAACTGGAAAGAAGA
>JAUVCP010000333.1 GCA_030590765.1 Flavobacteriaceae bacterium
ACCCGATGCTCCATTCACCAATAAACTTGGAATACGAGTAGGTAAAACGATAGGTTCTTTTAAGGTGTCATCAAAATTTAAACGATGATCTACAGTATCTTTATCAATATCAGCAAGCATATCTTCTGATATCTTTTTCATCCTTACCTCAGTATATCGCATTGCTGCTGGCCTATCTCCATCTGGTGAACCGAAATTCCCTTGTCCGTCAACCAATTCATAACGCATGCTCCAGTCCTGTGCCATTCTCACCATGGCATCATATACTGATGTATCTCCATGTGGGTGATACTTACCTAAAACTTCCCCAACTACTCTAGCTGATTTTTTATGAGCTCCCGTTGCTTTAATTCCCAATTCATGCATTCCAAACAAAACCCTTCTGTGTACAGGTTTTAAACCATCTCTTACATCAGGTAATGCTCTTGAAACAATTACAGACATTGAATAATCAATGTAAGCTGATTTCATTTCATCTTCAATATTAATAGGAATTATTTTATCGTTTTCATTCATTTTATCTATTTATATTTGTCATATTTTTTGAAGCAGCAATATACAATATATCTATTTTTTATACTCTCTCAATTTGACATTTATTAACAATTTTTATTAACAATTCAACATAATTATTTAATTGAAATTTAGTAACTTAGTGTTATGTTTAAAGTTACTCATAACTTTTGTAATGAATTAGTAAAAAATTCTATTAAATTTACAGCATAAATGATATAGATTATGGATGATAATTTTTCACCAAAAGTAAAAGATGTGATCGCCTACAGCAAGGAGGAAGCTGTACGTTTAAGTCATGATTTTATTGGAACAGAACACTTAATGCTTGGGATTTTGCGCAAAGCAAATGGAGAGGCTTTTGATATTTTAAATTCATTTGAACTAAATTTTAATACGCTTCGTTCAAAAATTGAATTATTGAACCCTCCCGGATCTCCTGTCCCAAAAGAAAATGATAAAAAAAGTTTGCATCTCACAAAACAGGCAGAAAAAGCTTTAAAAACAACTTTTTTAGAGGCTAAACTATATAAGAGTGACTCCATAAGTACAGCACATTTATTATTGTGTATACTTAGAAATGAAAACGACCCTACAACAAAGATTCTGCATAAATTCAATATATTTTACGAAGATGTAAAAGATATTTTTAAAGAGTTATTTGTGGAAAAATCAGATGAAATAATTGAAACTCCAAAAGCTGACATTCCACAGGAAGAATATAACGAACCAAGGAAAAATCCATTTGAAAGTCCAAAAGGAAAAGTTGTAAAAAAATCAAGAACTCCTGTATTGGATAATTTTGGTAGAGACCTAACATTAATGGCAGAAAACGGTAAGTTAGATCCGGTAGTTGGAAGAAAAAAAGAAATAGAAAGGATCTCTCAAATACTTAGCCGTCGGAAAAAGAATAACCCTATTTTGATAGGTGAACCTGGTGTAGGTAAGTCGGCTATAGCAGAAGGACTTGCCTTAAGAATTATTCAAAAAAAGGTTTCAAGAATCCTATTTAACAAAAGGATTGTTTCTCTAGATCTAGCAAGTCTAGTAGCAGGAACAAAATATCGAGGTCAGTTTGAAGAACGCATGAAAGCTTTAATGAATGAACTTGAAAAAAATGATGATGTCATTTTATTTATTGATGAAATTCACACCATTGTTGGAGCTGGTGGAGCAACCGGTTCATTAGATGCTTCTAATATGTTCAAGCCTGCACTGGCTCGTGGTGATATTCAATGTATTGGAGCTACCACTCTTGATGAATACCGCCAGAATATTGAGAAAGATGGTGCTTTGGAACGCCGTTTTCAAAAAGTGATCATTGAACCAACCAGTGTTGAAGAAACTATTCAGATACTTGAAAATATCAAAAATAAATATGAAGATCATCACAATGTAAAATTTACAGATGACGCTGTCAAAGCCTGTGTTACTTTAACAAACCGTTATATGACCGATCGTTATTTACCAGATAAAGCTATTGATGCCATGGATGAATCTGGTTCTCGAATTCATATTACAAATATTGTTGTTCCTAAACAGGTTTTAGAATTGGAGAAAAAACTGGAAGAGATCAAAGAACTAAAAAATGAAGTAGTTAAAAGCCAAAAGTACGAAGAGGCAGCACGATTGCGAGATGATGAAAAACGTACTGAAAAAGAATTGGATATTGCCCAAATGGAATGGGAAGAGCACTCAAAACTACATAAAGAAATAGTTACTGAAGATAATGTTGCTGAAGTCGTAAGTATGATGACCGGAATTCCGGTAAACAGAATTGCAGAGGCAGAGAGCAAACGATTAAAAGACCTTCCAAAATTGATAAAAGGTAAGTTAATTGGCCAGGATGAAGCTGTGGCAAAAGTGGTTAAAGCTATTCAAAGAAACCGAATTGGCCTAAAAGATCCTAACAAGCCAATTGGTTCATTTATCTTTTTAGGTCAGACAGGGGTTGGTAAAACACAACTCGCTAAAGTTTTGGCCAATGAATTATTTGATTCTCAGGATGCTTTGGTAAGGATAGATATGAGTGAGTATATGGAGAAGTTTGCTATTTCAAGATTAATTGGCGCCCCTCCGGGCTATGTAGGCTATGAAGAAGGCGGTCAGTTAACTGAAAAAATTAGACGAAAGCCATATGTGGTTGTTTTATTATATTAGATTGAAAAAGCCCATCCAGATGTATTCAATATGTTGTTACAAATATTAGATGATGGGTATATTACGGATAGTTTGGGAAGAAAAATTGATTTCAGACATACCATTATTATCATGACCTCAAATATTGGTTCTCGCCAGTTAAAAGATTTTGGAACCGGTGTTGGATTTGGAACTGCCTCAAAAAAGGCACAGGAAGAAGCTCATGCAAAAAGTGTTATTGAAAATGCTTTAAAAAAGAGTTTTGCTCCTGAATTCTTGAATCGAATTGATGATGTTATTATTTTTAATACTCTTGAAAGAAATGATATTCATAAAATTATTGACATTGAATTAGAGAAATTACTTTCAAGGATATTAAAATTAGGCTACAAATTAGAATTAAGTGATGCAGCAAAAGACTATATTGTTGATAAAGGATTTGATAAACAATACGGTGCAAGACCTCTTAAAAGAGCCATTCAAAAATATATTGAAGATGCTTTGGCCGAAGAAATTGTTAATGCAAAATTAGTTGAAAATGACACTATCTTTATGGATTTGGATAAAAAATCAAATGAACTTGTTTTTAGAATTGAAAAAAATAAAGAGTCTGATTAACTATTTAGACAACACCTAATTAGAAAACAAAAAAGAGGTTGTTAAATTTAACAACCTCTTTTTTGTTTTCTAATTAGGTGTTGTCTAAATAGTTAA
>JAUVCP010000001.1 GCA_030590765.1 Flavobacteriaceae bacterium
TTCCATAGATAAAAAATAACTGCTATTATGTATCAATTACGCTCTGTTTTTAAGTATCATGGGGGCATTATTTTCCTCCTATTTTTATTCCTTACATGTCAAAATATTAACTCTCAAACACACAAGGTTGGAGGACTCATCACTATTGGAGAATTAAATTCCCCAGGTGTTGGAGGAATCAGTATTTCGATCAAAGGTACTTCAATAAGAACTGTTTCCGACAATGACGGAGAATATAGAATCAATGCTCCCAATGACAAAATGGTATTGGTTTTTTCTTATCCCGGTATGATCACTCAAGAAATTATTGTTGGATCAAGATCCAGAATTGATGTTGATCTGCTTAAAATTCCTTCAGAAAAAGAGAGAAATGTTCATGCAACAAGTATCAGTATTGTAATACCTAAAAATGCCAGTAAAACTGAACAAAATGTTGCTAACGTACTAAAGGACAGGCTACAATCAAATAGTAATATCAAAATATCTATTTCAAATGAAAAAGACTTAACGGTAAGTCTGAATATCTTTC
Organism: Flavobacteriaceae bacterium; assembly: GCA_030590765.1. Classification (GTDB taxonomy): domain Bacteria; phylum Bacteroidota; class Bacteroidia; order Flavobacteriales; family Flavobacteriaceae; genus Lutimonas. The sequence continues at coordinate 530 of JAUVCP010000001.1, forward strand.
TCGAACTTGCAAAAAAATCTGGCAACTTGCATAAACTCAGCAAAAATTTCAACCTAAGTTTACCTGGAATAAACAAACCTTTTCCAGAAGGATATGCTGTTAAAATGGTTACACTTGATGATTCTCCGGCAATTTTAACTATAGGGGCTGACAACCGTGGTTTACTTTATGCTGCTGGTGAAATTCTAAGGCAAATGAACAAAGAACCACATGCTGTAAACTTTAAAACATTTGATGTAAGTTCTGCTCCTGCCTACCGATTTCGTGGAGCCAACAACCCTCAGGGTGGAACTATGCGAAAATTTACAAAATCAAGAGCATGGACAACAAGTGAGTGGAAAGATGTTATTTTAGATTATGCTCTTGCTGGTGCAAACTGTTTTTATGCAGAAGAATGGGGCAGCACAAGTGAAAGAACGAAATTTCTCAAATCATTTGACCTGATGACAACCGTAGGTATTCGCCCAAATCAATATCAGGGAGAATTCCCAGAAGAATGGAAATCGGGCGGATTACAGAATTGGGAATGGATAGGAAGTAACTGGATCTGCCCCAGTATCCCGGAAGCCCGTGAAGCACTTCTCCAACAATGGACAGAAAAATTAAAAACCTTAGGTGATCATGATATTTTACGATTTTATGCAGGAGATCCTGGAGGATGTCGTGACGAACGATGCAAACCATGGGGAAAAACTTTTGCGCTTTTATGTGAAGACATCTCTAAAATTGCCCTAAAAACTCATCCCAATCTAATTGTTTTAATGGCAAATCAAGATTTGACAAACGAGGGAGATATGGCAATATTTGATTATCTCGCAGAAGAACCACAAGATTGGTTATATGGTTTAGCATATGGCCCTGGAAGTAATGCTATGTCGTGGTATTTCCGCCACAAATTAAATAGTGAACTATTTGAATATCCGGGCTATGGATGGTTGAATCGATATTTGTCAGAAACTCTTAATGATCTTCCTAAAGATAAAAAAATAGTCCATTATTCTGATATTACACACTGGATCATGGCACAATACAATATTGAAAATCCCGAAAGGAATATTGCAAAATCCTACGGAAGAAGAACCTGGCATACCCGGCCTGAGGCTCTCTATAAAATATTTCAGGCAATCATGCCTTTCTCTCAGGGAGATATTATTTATACCGAAGGTTATCACGACCATTTCAATCAGTATTTATGGCATCGTTTATTATGGAACCCTCATCATACAGCCAAAGAAGTTACAAAAGAATATTGCAGAGTTTATTTTGGTGATCAGGCTTCTGAATTAATGACCGAAGCTATTTTCCAATTGGAGAAGAACTTTGAAATTCCATTGGCAACAAATGAGGGTATTGACAGATATTATACTTTGGTTAAAGAAGCTGGAAAATTAATTCCTTCAAATTTGATGGAAAATGATCATCTCTGGCGATTATATATGCAAAAAGCTGCTTTAGATAAATACATTCAATTAAAATTACAGAGGGAATTATTTCAGGAAGAACGTATTCGTAAACTTTTACATCAAGGTATTGAATCAGGTGAATTGAATAAAGCAATTGATAAATCTTTATCAATTCTCAATGAACCAAGAGAAACAAAAGTGATGGTAGTTTACAGAGCAAAAGCCAATAAACTAGGTATTGAATCTGAACAATTATTTGGTATTAGAAATGTTGGTTATACCAGACTGGATCAACAGCTAAGAGATGTAAAAGGACTTACTAAAATCTTAAATAAAGCTAAGAAAACAAGATCCAATAGCGGAAAAAGAGAACTCTTGAAATCAGCCATTAATACCACCCAAAAGAAAACCGACTATGGTCGTGTTCATTGGTAATTAGTACCATTATTTGATTTAAAAAAGAAAGGATTATGAAAATAAAATTACTTTTATTGTTAAACTTACTGGTGATCAGCTTCGTTTTCCTTTTTACAGATTGCCAAAAAAAACCAAAACTGGATCAGACTTCAATTCAAACAACACTGAAATTAAATGCATTTATTAAAGATTGGCTAATTATAGGTCCATTTCCTAATTGTGAAACATGCTCAACAGTTGATTACCTACATGATTCACATTGTACAGGCTTTTATACAGATTATTTAAAATCCATAGGAGGAGAAAAAAATGCCATTCCTACAGATGGAATGCAAATAGAAATTGCAGATAAAAAAATAAAAAGAAACTGGTCTATTCTAAAAAGTAAGAATAATCAAATTCATTTTAGTGAATTACTCCACCCGAAAGATATGGTAATTGCTTATGCTTTTACACAAGTTATTTCTCTTAAAGATCAAAAAGTTATTCTCTCTTTAGGAAGTAATGACGGGATTCAAGTTTTTCTAAATGGAGAAAAAGTTCATGAAAGTCATCCACTTTATGGCAGGTGGCTTCAAAATGACAATGATTTTGTTCCTGTCAATTTGAACAAAGGAATTAACAATCTTATGCTTAAAATTGACCAAGGAGTTGGTGATTTTGGCTATGTAGCCCGGTTTTTTGATTATGATAGTATTCAAACAAATATCCGAAAAAATATTGAAAAATATAAAGATCTAAAAGTAGTTGCCTTTGCAGATACTTTGGTGACTTCTTTTGGTTCAAGAGATAAAATTTCAATATTGAATCCAGGTGAAAAAGTAACAATAGAAATGATTCATGAAAAGAAAGGAAAATTAGGAGAGAAATTTGTTGAACCTGGAGATGATGCTTATTTTATTTTAAAGGATCTACCTGATGGTTTCCTAAATATAAAAGCTTCTTTTCGTGATTTAAAAGGTGGTAACATTGAATCAGAAACAAGATATTATAAAGGTAGATTAAAACGCCATCCACGAGTTAAACGTATGTCAAAAAATTTGACTATTCTTGATGAAAAAGGAAACAGTTTCTTTCCAATCGGTACTTACGGAGCACCGGTTGAAGATTATAAAATATTGAAAAATGCCGGATATAATTTTGTTGTAACCGATGTTGAGAATTTAGATAAAATTCAGGAAGCAGGGCTTCTGGCAGCTGTTCATGTCGCTGGTAAAACCCCTCAGGATATTTCTAAATTTATAAATAAGTATAGAGATCATCCAGCAATTTTATGCTGGATGCTGTATGATGAACCAGGTTATAATAAAGCAGATCTGCAATATATTTATGATATTTACAATGCTGCTTACGAGGCAGATCAGGTACACCCCTCCTATTTGGTAATAACAAATAATAAAGTTTATAAAACATTTGGGCCACTTTGTGATGTTCTGGCAATAGATACTTATCCCATTGCTGATGGTACGATAGAAGATGTAGGTAAAAATATCGCTATAGCCTATAAGCAATTAGAAAGAAAAGTACCGATTTGGAATTGTGGACAGATGTTCTCCTGGCCCAATCAACGCAGACCAAACCCACAGGAGCATCGATATATGACCTATTCTTCCATTATAAATGGTGCCAAAGGTATGTTGTGGTATACTTTTAAAGGTTTTGGCCAAAACCTTCCGGTTGATGACCCCGAGTTATGGGAGGGTCAAAAAATTCTCTTATCAGAACTAAATGAACTTGCTCCTCTTTTTTTAGAGAGCGGATTTGGAGATAAAATTCAAGAAATAACAAAAAATGAATCCATACAGGCAATTGTTAAAAAAAGTACGATCGGAATTTTTTTAATAGCATCAAATATTTCCAAAACGGAAATAATTCAGGCTGGGTTCAAGGTAAATAACAAATTTAATGGGAAAGCTCCGGTACATAATGAAAATAGGGAAGTTTTAATAAATGGTGGAATTTTCAAAGATGTATTTAAACCTTTGGATGTACATATCTATAAATTATCAAATTAAGTATGAGTTTAAATATCTTATAAATTGAATAGGATTTATGAATCCACCAACCTTTTAAAGGTGCTGTTTTGATCTTATTTACGAAAAAATATAATCAATAGAACAATGCAAAAATCACCATCTGAAAGATTAAAAGAACTGGGATTAAAATTACCACCGGCACCAAAACCAGTTGGTGTTTACAGACCTCTCTTGGTAGTTGATAAATTTTTATATATTTCTGGTCAAGGGCCCATCAAACTTGATGGCAGTTTGATGACAGGAAAAGCGGGTCTTGATCTAAATGCTGAAGAAGCAAAAATTGCAGCCAGACAGGTTGGATTGACAATGCTTTCTACTATAGTAACCCATTTTGGTAGTTTGGATAAGATCAAACGAGTAGTTAAAGTGTTGGGCATGGTAAACTCTGCTCCTGATTTTGGAGAACAACCGCTAGTGATCAATGGCTTTAGTGAATTAATGGCTGACATTTTTGGTAAGGAACTTGGCATTGGGGTAAGAAGTGCTGTTGGTATGATATTACCAGGAAATATTCCTGTAGAAGTGGAAGCAATGTTTGAATTGTACTAGCATCCTGTTTTATAGAAAAGTCATGGATATATAGATAAAATAAAATCCATTTGAAAGAATCAAAATCAATTGGTATTGGAATTATATTACCTATTTTAACTCAATTTTACTAAAAACATATCCTAAACTCATTGATTTGTCAATATTGCATATAAAGTTAATAAGATTTAATAATCAAAATGTATTATTATTAACTCTATTTGTAACATAAATTTAAATACACATACTATGCTTGCTGGAATTGATTATTTCATAGTGATTGCCTATATCGTTGGAATGTTATTATTAGGGCTCTATTTCAAAAAATTTGTTGATAGCTCAGAAGATTATTTTCTTGCGGGTAGAAGTTTACCTTTCTGGGCAATAGGTATGTCCATTGTTGTTTCTGATATTGGTGCGATTGATTTTGTAGGTATATCAGGCCAGGCTTATCGTTATGGAATTTCTGTTGGAAATTTTGACTGGATCGGTTCTGTACCGGCAATGCTTTTGGCAGCATTTATATTTATTCCCTATTTCTGGCGGGGAGGTATGTACACCATTCCCGAATATTTAGGAAGAAGGTATAATCCAACCGTAAGGACTATTGCTTCAGTTACCTGGATCTTATTTTTTGCTCTTGATTTAGGGGTGTTATTCTGGGCCAGTGCTGTACTATTAAACGTTTTAATGGGCTGGGCAATTTGGACATCTATTTTGGCTACTGCTACGGTAGTTGGACTTTATACTTATTTTGGGGGTATTACCGCAGTTATTATGACAGATGTTGTACAAATGATAATTATGTTTGTGGGTGGTTTTGCCCTAATCTATTTAAGTTTAGACGCTGTTGGTGGATGGCATGCTTTGGTTGATAAAGTAACAAATATGGGGCCAGAGTACAGAAGCCATTTTGACATCATTCAGCCTTCAGATTCTGCTTCACCTTTTCCGTGGACGGGAATTTTGTTTGGTCTTACCTTTGTAATGTCAAATGCATATATGATAGGGAATCAATCTATTATACAAAGAACACTTACAGCTAAAAACGAATGGCATGCAAAAGCAAGTATGATTTTTGCATCAGCACTAAAAATGTTCATTCCTATTTTGGTTCTATTCCCTGGTTTGATTGCCGTTGCATTAATACCTGGTTTGGAAGATGGTGACAAAGCATTACCTTCAATGATCAAAGAGGTGCTTCCTCCGGGATTGATCGGATTGATGTTTGCAGCTTTCTTTGCGGCATTAATGTCAAGTGTAGATTCATTATTGAATTCCACTGCAACGTTATTCACAAAAGATATTTACGAACCTTATATTAACAAAAATGCAAGTGATAAACACTTATTGAATGTTGGAAGAATTACAACTTTAGTTTTATTAGGTATTGGTGTTGCTACTTCACCTATCAGTGCTGAGTATCCAGGTATGTATGTTGCTATTCAGACTTTTATGTCATATTTTCAGGGACCTTTATTTGCTATATTATTATTAGGTATCTTTTGGAAAAGAACTACTCAATGGGGTGGATTATCAGCATTGATCATTGGTATAGGATCTGCTATTTACATGAATGTTACCAAAGACCAGCATTTTACAATTGAAGATCCATTCTTATATATTTCATGGTGGTCATTTGTAGTAGGATTTATAGTGAATTTAACTGTTAGTTTATTTACGAAACCTCATGATGAAGAAAGACTGAAAGGGCTTGTTTTTAGTTCAAAAATTATGGCAACTAAAGAAGATAATTAATACTAAAATATACTATTATGTTGAATTTTGATTGGCTTTCAGGTGTTTCGCAGGAAAATGCTAAAAATATATTTCTTGTTTTGTTTATTCTAATTGGCATCCTGGTTATGATGATTCCGAATGATTATGCTTACGAAGGAGTTAAAAAGAGCGATAGACACTGGTGGAACAATTTAAAACTTTGGTCCATTGGATCATTAGGAATACTGTTTTTCATCTATTATATTTTTTAAATTAACGATTATGGATCAAATAGAAATTAAAGGAAAATTAAAAACATATCAAATTAATCAGGCGTTAGGATTCTTTATTTTATTTTTTGGAGTTATTGTTTCAATTGCATTGATTTTTCCCGAATCACAAATTCAAAGAATGACAAACCTTGTCGCTGGATTAACACTTGTCGCTATTGGTGGTGGAATGATGCTTGTTGCGAAAACGAATATTAAAAAATTGAAGAAATTAGTTAAATAATTTTAACTAACATATTAACAATAGATTTTTTAAAAGCCTATTAGAATACTGGATCAGTAATCTAATAGATTTGACAACTTATAACACTACAATCCAATGAGTAACGATTACCATATAAATCTTTCAGACAACTGGAAAATACAATCTTCAAAAGAAGTATCGGAAAAAGGAGCTGAAATATCAGCTGAATTAACAATTTCCAAGAATTGGATTCCCACTATAGTACCTTCCACAGTTTTAGGAACATTGGTAGCAAATGACATTATTAAAGATCCTTTTTTTGGAAAAAATCTTGAAAATATATCAACAGAACAGTTTAAAATGCCATGGTGGTATGTAACAAGTTTTCATTTAAATGCTGTAGAAGCTAACAATTCGGCTCTTTTAAGTTTTGATGGTATCAACCACAAAGCAAATGTTTGGCTAAATGGAAAACTTGTTGCAGATTCAAATTCAATTGATGGGGCATACCGCATTACTGCTTTTGATGTGAGTGAGAATACCGTTAAAGGAAACAATATTTTGGCAATTGAAGTAATACCTCCGGTACCCGGTGATTTTAGTATTGGTTATGTGGATTGGAACCCTTCTCCACCTGATGGTAACATGGGAGTTTTCAGACCAGTTACACTTCATTTGAATGCAGGAGTTGGAATTCAAAAACCATTTGTACTAACAACGGTAAATAAAGAAACTTTAAAAGAAGCAGATCTAACTGTTTCTGCTGAACTTGTAAATTATACAGATCAACCAATCACCGGAGTTTTAACAGGTACAATTGAGTCTATATCGTTTGAACAAACCGTTATATTAGAAGCCAATAGTAAAAAATTGGTAGCATTTTCATCAAAAGATTATTCACAATTGAATTTTCAAGATCCCAGACTTTGGTGGCCAATTCACTTAGGTGATCCTAATTTATATAATTTGGACTTAGAATTTAAAATTGATGGTGCTATTTCTGATGCTTCTCAAACCAGATTTGGAATTCGTGAGTTTGAAGATTACTGGTTGGATGAAATTCACCGTGGATATAAAGTAAACGGGCAAAAAGTGATGATCAAAGGTGGAGGTTGGACCGATGACCTTTTCTTAATGGATAATGATGAAAGTCTAGAAACACAAATAAAGTACGTAAAGCAAATGAATTTGAATTGCGTACGTTTGGAAGGCTTTTGGGGTAAAGACCATAAATTATATGACCTATGCGATGAGCATGGTATTTTACTAATGGTGGGGTGGAGTTGTCATTGGGAACATGAAATTCATATGGGTGTTCCTGTTAATGAGCGTTTTGGAGGTGTTTATTTACCAGAACATATCGATCATGTAAGTAAAGCATGGGAAGAGCAAGTGATTTGGTTGCGTAACCATCCGAGTATTTTTGTTTGGACTGTAGCCAGTGATAAAGTGCCAATCACAGAATTAGAACAAAAATACATCGATACTTTTGCAAAATACGATCCTTTACGTCCTTATTTAAACTCGACTGGTGGTGTAGGTTCAGATCAACATGTTATCGGTTCAGAAGATGTAATCAGTGAAATAAGTGGTTCGTCTGGGGTGAAAATGCTGGGACCATATGCATATACAGCTCCAGTTTATTGGTATGTAAATACACATTTAGGAGGTGCTTACGGTTTCAATACCGAAACAGGGCCAGGTGCGCAGGTTCCTCAAATTGATAGTTTGAAAAAAATGATTCCAGAAGATAAATTGTGGCCAATAAGTGATGTTTGGGATTTCCATTGTGGAAGATACGAGTTTGCTGATCTAAGTCGTTTTACAGAAGCAATTACTGAGCGTTATGGAAAAGCTGCTTCTCTGGAAGATTTTGATAAAAAATCTCAGGCTATGAATTATGAATTAATGCGACCAATGTTTGAAGCATTTCAGGTTCATAAAAAAAGATCTACCGGAGTTATTCAATGGATGTTAAATGCTGCATGGCCTAAAATGTACTGGCAATTATATGACTATTATCTAAATCCTACAGGGGCATTTTATGCAACTCAAAAGGCATGTTTACCATTGAGTTTGATATACAATTATGGAGATAATCAAATCTATATGATCAATGATTATTTGTATAATGTGGATGCTCTACAAGCCCAGATTCGTGTTTATGATATTGAATCAAATCTATTATTAGAAAAAAACATTGCAACAAGTGCTTTAAAAGATTCTTCTAAATTCATTTTTAAACTGGAAGAAATACAAAATTTAACCAGTACTTATTTTTTAGATCTGAGATTATTTGATGGGGATAAAAAAGAAATTAGTAATAATTTCTATTGGCTTTCAACCAAAGAAGAAACTCTGGATTATGAAGCTGATCTTGGTGATTTTGCCTATCATACTCCGAGTAAGGAATATGCAGATCTGACTTTGCTTAACACATTACCTAAAGTTAATTTAGGTGTTAATAACAAACATGAAAAATCAGATGGTGATCAAAAATTCACTATTGAATTAGAAAATAATAGTGATAAAATAGCATTTTTGATCAACCTTAAATTAGTCGAAAAAGGAACCGGAGAAATTATTCTACCCGTATTTTGGGATGATAATTTTATTAATTTACTGGCTGGAGAAAAGAGAACAATAGTAGCAACCTTTAGATCAGACGCAGTGGCAGAATTAAAAGTGGAAGGTTGGAACCTAAAATAAAAAGAACACAAAAACATTAAAATATTTTTTCAATGACTAAATTAGCAATTAACGGAGGGACACCTATAAAAGATGTAAAAAATAACCCATGGCCAGCCTGGCCTGTTTGGGGAAAAGAAGAAGAAAAGTCTCTTATCGAGGTTTTAAATAGTGGTGTTTGGTCATATAACGGACCAAAAGAAAGAGAATTTAACAAACTTTTTGCTGAATTTACAGGTACAAAATACGCAATTTGTACGGTAAACGGTACCGTAACTTTACAATTAGCATTAGAAGCATTAGGTGTGGGAGTTGGTGATGAAGTGATTTTACCGGGTCTTACCTGGCAGGCAACAGCAGCAACGATTATTGATGTAAATGCAACACCGGTTATGGTTGACGTTTGTGAAGATACATGGTGTATAGATCCCAAAGAAATAGAAAAAGCAATTACACCCCGAACCAAAGCAATTATTCCGGTTCATTTATATGGTGCCTTTGCCGATATGGATGCTATAATGGAAATTGCCAAAAAGCATAATTTAGTTGTAATTGAAGATTGTGCACACAAACACGGTGGAGAATGGAATGGTAAAAAAGCAGGAAGCATTGGTGACGTTGGTAGTTTTAGTTACCAATTATCTAAGCATTTAACAGCTGGTGAAGGAGGTTCTATGACTACAGATAATCCTGAAGTTGCTGAAAAATTAGATGCGCTTAGAAACTGTGGAAGAAGACCAGAAGGAGAAGAATATGACGATTTAGATAAAGGTGCTGGTAATTATGGTGATAATGGAAACTTTATTCAATCCGGGAACTTGAGGATCACAGAATTCCAGGCAGCAATATTGATAGAGGGATTAAAGAGATTGCCATCTCAAAATGCAAACAGAGATGCAAATGGAGATTATTTAAATTTATTGTTAGCAGATATGCCAGGTGTTAAACCAATGAAAAGAGACGCAAGAGAAACTAAAAAAGCATATTTCAATTTTGCTTTTCGATATAATAAAGATAAATTTAAAGGATTATCTGTTGAGAAATTCAGAGCTGCCTTAGAAGCTGAAATAGGAATTGGAGTAGATTCAAGTTATGAGCCATTAAATAACTGCTCTTTATATGTGCCACATACAAAACCAGCACGTTATAAACTTAATGATGCATATTGGGAAGAAATAGATCCTATCCGATTCTCATTACCAAATTGTGAAAAAATTTACAAAGAAGAATCTGTTTGTATTCATCATAAAGTTTTGATGGGAACAAAAGCAGATATGGATCTGGTTGCTTCAGCAATTAAAAAGGTATACAACAACGTAGATCAATTGTAATCAGAAATTCATTTTCAATAAAATAGTTATCCTATGAGTAACATAAAATTAGCATTAATTGGTGCAGGATACATCGCAGATTTTCATGCACGTGGTCTACAAACCATTCCAAATGTTGAAATTGTAGCTGTTGTTGCAAAAGAAATACAAGAGGCAAAAGATTTTGCAATTAAATATAATATCAAAGAAACCTATACCGATATATCAGATATATTAAAAAATGATACTATTGATGCAGTAATTATTGGAACGCCTAACCAATTTCATGCACCATATGCCATTGAGTTTTTGAAAAATGGAAAAGATGTTTTTCTTGAAAAACCAATGGGAATTAGTGCCGGAGAAGGCAGACAAATTGCAGAAGCTGCAAAAAAATATGATCAATTGGTTATGGTAGGTCATATGTGGCGTTTTGACATAGACACAAATTATTTGAAAGACTTTGTAGCGTCTGGAAAATTAGGTAAAATATTTAAAACCAAAGGATATGGAGTTCATGAAAACTGGGGTCCTTCTGGATGGTTTACAAAAAAATCACTGGCTGGCGGAGGTGCTTTAGCAGATATGGGGGTACACGCTATTGACACAATAAGATATATTCTTGGTGATCCAAAACCAGCCAAAGTTTACGCCAGAATTTCAACACATTTTGGCGATTATGATGTGGATGACACCGGAATTATAATCATTACTTGGAATAATGGTACGGAAAGTATCATTGAAAGTGGTTGGTGGCATCCTCATATGGATGGCCCTGAAGCAAGCTCAGGAATTTGGGGCACCAAAGGATATGCAAATCTGTTTCCAACTTATTTAAAAATGACAACCGGAGAAGATTCTTTTGAAAAAATAGTACCTGAATTACCCGAAAGAGAAGATCATTGTGATCAGGTGATCTATACCAAGCAAATGGAACATTTTGTAGATTGCATCAAAACCAGAACGCAACCAAGTCCAGGATTAATAGAAGGTCAGATCGTTTTAGATATTGTAGACGCTGCTTACAGATCTTCAGAAACTGGAGAAGTCGTAAGTTTTGAATAATATTATGGAACCAAATTATGCGATAGGAATTGATTTGGGTGGAACTTTTGTTAAAGCAGCCTTAGTATCAGATAGTGGAGAAATCATTTTTAGCAACAAACTCCCTATTGGTCCACAGGCATCAAAAAATACCATCTTGAATACGATAGAAAATATTATTCAGATGGCAATTTCCAAGGCTACAAAAAATCAAATTATAGTTGAGGGAATTGGAATGGGAACACCCGGAATTGTTCAGGATGGAGTAATTCTAGGTGGTTCAGAAAATTTAGATGGATGGGAAAATATCGATCTTTCCTCTTATTACAAAAAAATATTTAATCTACCCGTTTTAGTAGATAACGATGCCAATCTAATGGGCTTGGGAGAGTTTTATTACGGCGCTGCAAAAGGATGTACTGATGTAGTTTTTCTCACGATTGGCACAGGTATTGGTGGAGCTGTTATTGTTAATAGCAAATTGTATGGAGGGTATGAGAACAGAGGTGCAGAACTTGGGCATGTTGTTGTCGAACATAAAGGGCCTGACTGTAACTGTGGTGGAAAAGGGTGTCTGGAATTGTATGCTTCTACTACCGCTTTGATCAAAGATTATTCAAAACGAAGTGGTAAAAACATTGAAGATCTTAATGGATATTTTATCATTAAAAAATTCCATGAAAATGAAATAAATGCGGTGAATTGTTTACAAGAACACACCGATTATCTCGGACATGGAATTGCCTCATTTATAAATACATTTGCACCACAAAAAGTTGTTATTGGTGGAGGAATCTCTGATGCTGGCCAATTCTACATAGATATGATCAGTAAATCTGCTTTCCGATATATGATGCCAAGTTGTGGTCATAATACAGAAGTTGTTGGAGCTCAACTTGGAAATAATGCAGGAAGTCTCGGTGCTGCGGCATTAATTTTTAAGGCACAGAATAAATAAAAATTAAATTGAGTCATTATGAATGATAAGTACTCTAAATGGATGTTTATCCTTTTTCCCGCAATTACCATGCTACTTGGCTGGGGCCTAAGAGGGCATATTGGTGGAGGCCCATTTGGTGCTATGATTCCAGGGGCAATGGTTGCTCTTAGTCTAAGCATGCTTTTAAAAATTCCTGCAAACCTTTCAGCAATTATTGTAGTTTTTGGAGTGGTGGGAATTGGTTTGGGTGGCGAAATGACCTACGGACAAACCCTTAGTTTTTTAAGAGATTCGGAAACCATGTGGTGGGGGGTTTTAGCCACAACAGTAAAAGGTTCTATTTGGGGAATGCTGGGCGCATCCGTATTAGCTTTGGGCTTCGTTTATAATCGATTGGAAAAGAAAACCATTGTCATTGCTTTCCTACTGTTGATGTTTGGTATGTTGATGGGATTCAAGCTTATCAATGAACCAATGATCATCTATTTCTCCGATCCTGCAAACCCCCGTCCGGAATCCTGGGGAGCATTATTGCTTGGTGCTGTTTTTTTATTGGCATATCTCAGATATAAAGTGGATAAAGATGAATTTAAGATAATTTCTCGATTTGCCCTCTTCGGATTAATTGGCGGAGGTCTTGGCTTTGGACTTGGCGGTTTTTGGTTCGTAATTGGATCTACATTACCCGAAGAAGTTATTTTTAAAAGTTGGTGGAAATCTATGGAATTTACTTTTGGATTGTTGTTAGGTGCTTCACTGGGCTACGCTGCCTGGCTCTCACGTAAGGAATTATATTTAATCGGTAAAGAAGAAAACAAAATAAACACTAATTTGAATATCTATAGTGAACTCGGACTAACCCTGTTGACCGGATTACTAATTTATTGGATCATTCCCCAAAATTTGGAGCCATTTGTTGAAGCAGCAAGTTCTGAAGACGGGATCTTTGTGAGTAGCTTAAGAGCTGTTACACAAATATTGATTAATTATTCCTTTTATGGATTTATTTTGATTGTTATCATCATGTACTTTCCTAAACTTACCTGGCAAATTGGAATTACCCTTACTTTCTGCCATGCGGCTATAGATCTGATTAGAGATAATTTCTCTGATCTTCAAGGTAGTTCACCAATAATTGCCGCCTTATGGGTAGTCTTCTTGACTTTAATTGTTGCTTTACTGACGGCTTATTTTCAACGTAAAAATGAAATAAAAAGATCGATGTTCCTGCTGCTTGTGTGGTCGACCATGACTATTTCATATTTAGAATTTCTATTCACAGGTCGCTGGAATACATCAAATATGACAATAGTTGAAGTATTTGGCAGGCAATATTTTGTTGATCTGATCTTCACTGTTTCGGCGCTAACTATTACTTGGATTGCAATAAAAAGTATTGGAAAAACCAATCCCGATTTGGTTTAACTATTAATGAATTTAAACAAAATATACGCATGAAAAAATTAGTACTTATCATTTTATTATTAATAAGTCCTATTATTGGAACTGGTCAGGAGACAGCTCCTGAAAAGCCTGATGGATATTTTAGTAATCTTACTTTAAAGATCTCTTACGCTTTAGGCAGATTAAAGCTAATTGAAACAGATTTCCCTTTACCGGAAAGCATAAAAGAATACAAAGACATTACCTACAAAACAATTGAAAACACTAATCTAAAATTGGATATTTATCATCAAAAAAAAATATCTGAAGCAACACCTTTGATCATTTTTATTCATGGTGGTGCATGGAAAAAAGGAGATAAACACGATTACTGGCCTTACCTAATCCCTTATGCAGAAAAGGGGTATATCACTGCTACAATTCAATATCGTTTAACTGGAGAGGCAATTTATCCTGCTCAACTCAACGATGTGATATCGGCGATTCAATGGTTACAAAAAAATGCAAATGAATATCATATTGATAAAAATAAAATAGCTCTGGTAGGAGGGTCAGCCGGTGGCCATCTTGCTATGATGGCTGCATATTCAGATGCTTCTTTGAACATTAAGGGACTTGTAAATTTATACGGCCCTTCTGATCTCACTACACCCTACGCTCAACAGACAGAATCTGTGCAAAAATTAATCGGCGAAACCTATGAGGACGCTCCAACTCTTTATAAGATAGCATCACCAATAACTTATATCAGCAAGGATATTCCTCCAACCCTAACTTTTCAAGGAACTCTTGACGAACTTGTTCCTTATAAACAATCGGATAATTTAGATAAAAAAATAAAAGACGCAGGAGCAATGTCCTACTATCATAAACTAAAAGGTTGGCCTCATACCATGGATATGAGCGTAAAAGTAAATGAATACTGCCAATATTATATGGATGAATTCTTTAAAAAATATATATCTAAAAATTAAAATTATTTTGAAAAATATTTATGTCCAATCAATCACAAAGTCCTTTATTTTTATTGTATTTATAATTGGTTTTAGCATAGAGGTCAAATCTGTCAACATAAAAGAATTGTTAAATACTTCTTCAAATAAACAGTTAGTTGGAAATGTCGCCTCAATTGATCTAACTCCTGATCTTAGTACGAAATTTGACTTAGGAGGTTATGGCAGTAGAATAAGCAAACCGGCAGAAGCGGTTCATGATAGAATTTGGGCAAAAGCTCTGGTTCTAAAGGAAGGGGATAAAAAATATGAAATTGGTGGACTTGCCAATGAGTGGATCAGTTATATCTTAAGTGCAAACCAATACAACAATGGAGCAGGATACGAATCCAGTGTCAGCTTTTATGGCGATGGATTAGGTAAAGTAATTGTGGATGGAATGCTGGGAATGTTAAGCCCTTTGACAAAATAATTCAAACTTAAAAAAGTAACTCCGCAGAGTCGGAAATCATCGAGGCATTAAAGAATAGAATAAATTAAGATAGTGAGTAAACTAAAGAAATCAGGTCTAATTTTGGCGCTTTTTATCTGCGCAAATATATTATCCTGTTCAACAAAAACCTCTTCACAGGATCACAAATTAACAAGTCGGAAATTTCAAGGAATTCCGAGTTTAGCTATTAGCCCTAATGGGCGACTTTGGGTAACCTGGTATGCAGGGATAACACCAGACGAAGATGAAAACAATTATGTCGTGGTTGCAACGAATGGAGATAAGGGGCTATCCTGGACAGAAAAACTGATCATCGATCCCGATGGTGAAGGACCGGTTCGTGCCTTTGACCCGGAGATATGGTTGGATCCAACCGAGAAACTCTGGCTCTTCTGGGCGGAGACAATTGGTCATGATGGTGCGAACGCAGTTCTCTGGGCGAAGACCAATAACAGTCCTGATAAAGAAGATTCTGAATGGTCAGAGCCAATGCGTATTTCAACAGGAGTTATGATGTGTAAACCAACCGTTCTAAACAATGGAGAGTGGTTATTTCCAGTATCAACATGGCGTGAAACTGATAATAGTGCCAAAGTGATTGTTTCTACAGACCAGGGAAAAACATTCCTTCTTCGGGGAGCCTGTAATGTACCTAAGGAAATCCGAGATTATGATGAGCATATGATTGTTGAGAGAAAAGATAAATCCTTATGGATGCTGATTCGAATCAAAGGAGGAATTGGAGAGAGTATTTCGAATAATGCCGGAAAAACTTGGAGTGTACCTGAGTCTTCTGTCATTAAGCATCCCTCAGCACGGTTCTTTATAAGACGCCTTCAATCAGGAAATTTATTATTAGTCAAGCATGGATTGATCAACGAAAGAAGCGGGCGCTCACATTTAACAGCATATATTTCAAAAGATGATGGCAAGACCTGGTTGGGTGGTTTATTACTAGACAAAAGAAGTGGAGTTTCCTACCCGGATGGCCAGCAGAGTTCAGACGGAACAATCCATATTATTTATGATTATTCCCGTACGACAGCACGAGAGATCCATTTGGCTAAATTCACAGAAGATGATGTACTTAAAGGAGATATAAATTCCTCTACTGTTTCGTTACAAATGTTAATTAGTAAATATTCTGAATTAGGATTTGACAGCAAAAAGATCTTTATAAAAGAGGCTACCGTAAAAATCATTTCTCAACAAAAAGATAATGAAATTCGTTATACCACAGATGGCTCAGAGCCTGATCAAAATTCATTTTTATTTACGAAACCGTTCAAAGTTTATGAAACAACAAGATTAAAAATTAGAGAATTTACTCCGAATGGATCAATAAGAAACATATATGAAGCAAGTTATATCAAAGAAAAACCTATTATGCCTGTTTCTGTAATTATAAATAGTAGTGGCTTAAATTTTGAATATTTTGAACTTGAAATTGCAATAGATTCACTAGCCGATCTTCGAGGGTATGAACCATCAAAAACTGGTATAATTGATAAGATTGCTTTTCCTTATAAAATTGAAGAATTATCTGAATTTTTTGGATTAATTTATAATGGGTTTATAAACATCCCTGAAGAGGATGTTTACACCTTTAGTGTGCTTTCTAATGATGGAAGTCGCCTATACATTGCTGACAAATTAGTTGTTGATAATGACGGACTTCATGGAGCCTATGAAGTAGCGGGAGAAATTGCCCTACAAAAAGGTTGGCATAAAATAAGCCTTTCTTATTTTCAAGCTGGTGGAGGGAAAGATCTGAAAGTGTATTGGACTAATTCAGAGTTTGAATGGAAAGAAATTTCAGCAGAAAATTTATCAGGCTATTAAGAAACAATGAAACTATCCAAATTAATAAATTCAGTCAGTTTTTTTTATGTAGTATTGTTCTCTTTCGTCTCATATGAAATGTATTGTCAACAAAATTCTCTTTCACCCAAAGTACGTGAAAGAATGAATTTTGATTTTAATTGGAAATTTCAGAAAGGGGAAGCTAAGGGAGCCGAATCGGTTGATTTTAAAGACAAAAATTGGCGTTCTTTAAATGTTCCACACGACTGGAGCATTGAAGGGAACTTTGAAAAAGATAGTCCTTCAGAAAAAGGAGGTGGTTATTTAACAGGGGGAATTGGCTGGTACCGTAAAACATTTACTCTCCCCGAAGAATATCACAATAAAAAAAGCATCATTGAATTTGATGGAGTTTATATGAATAGTGATGTCTGGATCAATGGAAATTACCTGGGCAAAAGTATTTATGGATATCTAAGTTTTCATTATGATCTGACTCCTTATCTAAACTATGGTAGTAAAAATAATATTCTTGTAGTCAAGGTGGATAATTCTGAACAGCCTAATTCACGTTGGTATACCGGTTCAGGTATATTTCGTCATGTTTGGCTAACAGTGACGGATAAAATTCATGTAGCACATTGGGGTACGTTTGTAAATACTCCTGAGGTAAGTAATGAATTGGCAAAAACTCATATTAAAACTATAGTAAAAAACGATTACGATGTTCCAAAGCATATAGTATTAACGAGTAATATTGTTGATCCTAATGAGAATGTTTTAGTATCTGTAAGATCAGAATATAATATATCTGCACATGGGTCTTATAAATATGTTCAGGAAGTTGAACTCGACAACCCGTCTCTGTGGTCTGTTGACCAACCTGATTTATATACTATAGATTCGAAGGTTACATTTGAAAACGAAATACTTGATGATTATAAAACTCCTTTTGGTATTCGTGAATTCCACTTTGACCCTAATTCCGGATTTTCTCTAAATAATCAAAATATAAAAATTAAGGGGGTGTGCATTCATCACGATCTTGGTTCTTTGGGAGCAGCCTTAAACAACCGTGCCTTGGAACGGAGATTGGAAATTCTTAAAGATATGGGTTGTAATGCTATCCGTACCAGTCATAATTTTCCTTCACCTGATTTGCTCGATCTATGCGATAAAATGGGCTTTATGGTTTTAGATGAAGCGTTTGACATGTGGTATGTGGGGCATACAGGTTTTAGTTATGATTACTATTTTGATCGTTACGCAATTCGGGATTTAAAACGAATGATTCATAGAGACCGGAATCACCCCAGTGTTATTATGTGGAGTGTTGGAAATGAAATATCGGCAGAAACAATTTATGATGATGGCTTACAAACTTTGCAAAAATTAGTGGACGCAGTACATGAAGAAGACACAACTCGTCCGGTTACTAACGCCGTTGTGCAAATAAAAGCAGCTAATGAAACTGGTTTTGCCGAAATACTTGATGTAGTGGGCTATAACTATTTTGGGCAGGGAATAGAATTTGACGCTACGAAGTATGATGAAGACCATAAAAAATTTCCAAATCGAATTATTTTTGGTAGTGAAAATGCTTCTACAATCAGCACACGAGGAGTATACCATTTCCCGGCAGATTCTCTAATTTACAATTCTAAAGACATGCAGTGTTCTTCGTTTGATAACTGTTATCCACCATGGGGAGGGACTGCTGAAGAAAATTGGAAAGCTGTAAAAGATAGAGATTTTGTATCTGGACTTTTTGTATGGACAGGTTTTGATTATATAGGAGAACCCACACCTTACTCATGGCCTGCGCGCAGTTCTTATTTTGGTCTGATTGATTTATGTGGTTTCCCCAAGGATGGTTTCTATTTCTATAAAAGTCAGTGGACTGAGGAGCCTATGGTACATCTTTTACCACATTGGAACTGGGAAGGAAAGGAAGGTGACCTGATCGATATACTGGCATACACCAACTGCGACGAAGTGGAGCTTTTTTTAAACGATAAATCATTAGGAACTCAAATAGTAAATTCATCGACCTCCTTGAAGTTAAGCTGGAAGATACCGTATAAACCTGGAATATTACGGGCAGCTGGTAAAAAAAATGGTGAAGTTGTGTGTGAAGCAATACAAAAAACTGCGGGACTTGCAGCAAAAATTAAATTGACTGTTGATAGAAATCATTTAGAATCCAACAACAAGGATCTTTCATTTATTAAGGTTGAGATTGAAGATAAAGACGGGATCTTAGTTCCAACTGCAGGAAACCTGATAAAGTTTAAAATTGACGGGTCTGGAGAACTTGTTGGTGTTGATAACGGAAATCCCTTGAATCATAAGAGTTTTAAAGGGAGCCAGGTCTCTGCATTTAATGGACTCTGCTTAGCAACAGTACAATCAACATTAAAATCAGGACAGATCACTGTAATTGCAGAATCAGAAGATTTGATCTCCGATAGATTGATAATTTCAGTGGATTAGTCTCTAATTAATTAGTCTCTTCAAGAAAACTAATGATTTTTCAAGTCTTTGACAAGAAAATGTCAAAGATGAGGATTTCAAAATTATGAATATCAAGTAGTAACTTATATGTATGACTGTTTTCAAAACGAGAGTAACGAAGTATTTGGCAGATCAGCATAGAGTAAAAGAAGATAACAGGTAAGAAAATATTTGAAAAGAAACTAAATGAACATCGTGAAAGATGTGATAGTTTAATTGACAAAGTAAAATAGTTGACTAACCTATATAACTAAATATCACATCATAAGTAAATTAATAATTGAAAATACAAAATGAAAATAATTACTTTATTTATTTTACCACTAATTATACTAATTAGCTGTAAGAATATTGCTCAAAAAACAGATCAAAATGATACTTGGGAAAAGGCCCAATGGATTGGTCTTGAAAAAATAGAAGATAGTTTAATAGTTGTTCCTGGTATTCATGGTTTTAAGAGAATTCTTAAAAATAAATATACTAAACGATCTACTGTACCATTATTTCGAAAAGTATTTAAAGTAGATAAAACAATAGATAAGGCTACGATTAACATTAGTGGACTTGGACATTATGAATTATATATCAATGGAAACAAAGTTGGAGACAGATTCCTTTCTCCCGGATGGAGTTATTATGATAAACATGTTCTATACAACACTTTCGATATAACCGCATTTCTAAAAAATGGCGAGAATACACTTGGGGCAATTGTAGGAAACGGTTTTTATAATGTTAATAATGAACGATATCGCAAACTCGTAATCGCTTATGGCTACCCAAAACTAATCTTCAATATTCGCATTAAATATACTGATGGTAGCATCAAAAATATTGTTTCGGATGAACAATGCAAAGTAAGCCCTTCTCCAATTACGTACAGCAGTATTTTTGGAGGTGAAGATTACGATGCCACTTTAGAACAAAAAGGATGGAGTAAAACAGAATTTGACGATTCTAAATGGAAAAATTCTATATTTATTAATGATTCTACAAGCATACTGATTCCTGAAAAAGATTTCCCTTTAAAGGTAATGCAGGAATTTAAAGTCCAAGCAATTTCAAAATCTAAAACTGGCAAGACCATCTATGATTTTGGGCAAAATGCCTCTGGCATTATCTCCATAAAAGTAAAAGGAAATAAGGGGGCTCAAGTTCGAATTTTACCGGATGAACTCATTAACGAAGATGGAAATGTTACACAAAGAAGTGGTGGTGGACCATACGAATTTAATTATACACTAAAAGGAGAAGGCATTGAAGAGTGGCAACCGCGATTTACCTATTACGGATTTAGGTACGCAGAGGTAGAGGTTATTGAACCTAAAGATGCTAAAAAAAAGACAGAAGTGTTAGAACTGAAGTTGCTTCATACTCGAAATTCTTCTCCTACAGTTGGCTCTTTTAGTTGTTCGGACACGCTTTTCAATCAATTTTTTGAATTGATCAATTGGGGAATTAAAAGCAATATGGCAAGTGTAGCAACCGATTGTCCTCATCGCGAAAAACTTGGATGGTTGGAACAAACTTATCTTATTGGTCCATCAATACATTATAATTTTGATATACATGCATTATACAGCAAAATTGTTGATGATATGATGGATTCACAACTTGAAAATGGGTTAGTACCTGATATTGCTCCCGAGTATGTTGCATTTACTAAAGGATTTCGCGATTCACCTGAATGGGGAAGTGCATCCGTTATTATTCCCTGGCAATTATATCAATGGTACGGTGATGAAAAAGTAATAAAGAAAGCATATCCAATGATGAAGTCTTATGTGGATTATTTGCAAACTAAATTGCAAAATAATATGCTGACTCATGGTTTAGGTGATTGGTTTGATCTTGGCCCAAATGAACCAGGAGAAGCACAACTAACACCAAAGGCTGTTACTGCAACTTCTATTTACTATTACGATTTGCAGATTATAACAAAAATTGCTGAAATGATGGGTTATAAGGAAGATCTTGAAAAGTATAAGTCCTTATCAGAAAATATAAAAGATGCTTTTCTAAAAGAATTTTACAATCATAAAGCGGGTATTATATCAACAGGTAGCCAAACTGCTTATGCTATGTCATTATATACAGGTTTGATACCCGATGCTGATAAAGAAAAGGTCTTTAATAATTTGGTGAATTCTATTAAAAATAATGACTACGCACTTACTTCAGGTGATATCGGATATCATTTTTTGGTTCGTGTTTTAAGTGAGAATGGAAGGTCTGATATTCTCTATAAAATGAACAACAGAAGTGACCGACCCGGTTATGGCTACCAATTAAAAAAAGGGGCTACCTCATTGACCGAAAGTTGGTCCGCCCTTACCCATGTTTCAAATAATCATATGATGCTTGGGCATTTGATGGAATGGTTTTATACCGGGCTAGGTGGCATTTATCAGGATAAAAACTCAATAGCTTACGAAGAGATAATTATTGCCCCTAAACCAGTTGGAGATATGAAGTGGGTTAAATGTTCTTTTGATTCGCCAAAGGGAATTATTTCATCACAATGGATAATTAAAGAAAATTCTTTCAACCTAAATGTTGAGGTTCCTGAAAACTCAGTTGCTAAAATTATCATTCCAGAAAATTTCAAAAAAACTTCCTACAAAATTTTAGATCTGAATTCTCAAAACATAATAGATGTAAAAATTACGGATGGTGTATTTAAGATCACTCCTGGAAAATATGAGATCATTGCTAAATAAATTGATCTTTTTACCTGTTCATTTATGGTTAATATTCCACTATATTATAACAATAAAAAACAATACACATCATAATCATTTTAGTAATTTTATCCAGTTTCAAAACCTATATCTTAGGTTAAAACATCAAACAAATTTGGCTTTATGAAAAAACTTTTTTTAGGATATCTTTTTATATCCACCGTATTATTTATCTCTTGTAAAAATGATCCAAAACCTGAACAAAACTTATCTGTAAAAAATGTAATGGATGATGTTATTACTAGGTTATATGAACAAGTTACACCCGATCAATACAATACGATTGACAATGTATTTATGCTCAACTTTCTTTCCGAAAAGGAAAAGAAAGTTCTGGCAACCAAATACCAGTATTTTAAAGTTAATGTGCCTGTAATTGTCTCTTTAATGAGAGATGTAAAACAACCTACCATACCTTTTTGGCTGGAAGAATCCGGTTTTAAAAATACAGGCAAAACAGTAAAAAATGAAGTATTTGAATATGAAGTTTGGCAAAAGGAATTTAAAGCAGGTTGTGTGAATTTAGGAATTCCGGGGTTTGATATGGATAGAACCATTTACTTTATAACTGTTGGTGCAAAAAATAAAGGTGATGAATTAGAAATAACCGATCGATATCCTTCAAAATATTCTTTAGAAGTAATGAAAAAGGGAGCCTTTACTTACCATGACTGGGATGGTTTAAAGATCACTGAATTTCCAAGTGAGCTGGAAGGTCAGATTTTGTTTACTACCGTAAGAGGAAGAGCTAGAGAAGCTCATGTGGAAGGCGCTTTTAGAAAAACCAAGTTTCCTTCCTCTAAAATACCAGATCAGATCTTGCTCACCTGGAGCAAAGATCCAGTAAATTCAGTAGATATTCAATGGAGAACTAATACCGAAATAAAAAATGGTATGGTAAAATACTGGATAAAAGGTAAATCTGATACTATAACAACCAGTGCAGACAAATCCGTGATGGAGGATAGAATGCTTTTTAATGATAGATATGTTAACAGATTTACAGCTTTTCTTGAAAATTTAGCAGGCGGCACTACGTATGAGTATAAGGTAGGTTCTCAAAAAAGTAATTCCTGGTCGGATGTTAGAGATTTTAAAACTGAGGCAAAGGATCAGAAAAAATTCTCCTTCATTTGGTTTGGTGATACACATAGAGATCCAAAATGGGGAGAGATGTTACAGGAAGCAAACAAACGTCACCCTGAAGTGGCTTTCTATACCATTGTGGGAGATATAGTTTCCACAGGTTTATACAGAACAGATTGGGACATGTTATTTGGTTACTCTAAAAAAGTTTTTTCCCACAAACCATTAATGGCATTTCCTGGAAATCATGATAGACAGGATGGTTTAGGTACCTGGATGTATTATCAAATATTTAGTTTACCAAAGAACGGACCTGAAAAAGTGCATCCTGAAAGTACTTATGCATTTGAATATGGTAATGCTCTTTTTTTAATGATTGATTCCACACATCCCATGGAAGATCAAACCGAATGGATAGAAGATCAATTAAAAAATACAAAAGCTATATGGAAATTTGTAATGTTCCATTTCCCTCCGTACAATTTTGAAGAGCCGTATTTTGAATATCAGAAGGAATGGGTTCCCATTTTTGATAAGTATCATGTTGATATGGTAATGTCTGGGCATATTCATTATTATATGCGCTCAAAACCAATGAATAATGGTAAGGTTGTTGCATCTCATAAAGATGGAACCGTATATGCCATTTCCATTGGAACATCCAGCAGACAACGAGATATCGGAGAAGAGCCCTATCGAATTGACAGGATGCTAACTCAGCTAATAGGTAGTACTAATTTGTCAAAAGCATCGGGGATCTTTCTGGGACAATTTAAGGGCTGCGACCCTGAAAATCCCGAGACTTCGTTGAGCTTATTGGATTGCCTCAAAGATAGATTGTTGCCACTGGACATGCCAG
>JAUVCP010000343.1 GCA_030590765.1 Flavobacteriaceae bacterium
CTTTTACCACTCATACCAAAACGTCGCATTATCTTATCCATTAAAAATACAACCCTACTCATATATCCGGTCTCTTCCAAAACAGCAACAAACAAAAATAAAATGGCAATTTGTGGTATAAAAATCACGATACCTCCAATTCCAGGAATGATTCCTTCTGCAATTAAGCTTGTAAATTTACCTGCAGGTAAGATCTCTTTCACCATCATACTCATATTGGCAAAA
The DNA here is from genome assembly GCA_030590765.1 of Flavobacteriaceae bacterium. Lineage (GTDB taxonomy): Bacteria > Bacteroidota > Bacteroidia > Flavobacteriales > Flavobacteriaceae > Lutimonas. Next base: position 226 of record JAUVCP010000343.1, read on the forward strand.
AACTCATCTATCAAATCCATAGGATAACTGGCCCAATCAAAAATAGATTGAAAAATCCCCATTAAGATCATGGCAAAAATTACATATCCCCAAACTTTATGAGTAAGCACCTTATCTAATTTGGATCTTAAATCATTTCCTTTCGATCTGTCAATATGATAGGTTTTTTTTAAAATACTGTTGATCTGCTGATATCTGAAAATAGTTTCTTTATGCTGATACTTTTTTACTTTATCAACATCCTTTTTATAAATTTTAATTTCCTTTTTCTGATTCTCTGATAAGTTATCATAATCCTCTACCTGAGTAATATACAACCAGGTTTTATACAAAGGAAACTCGGGAAAATTTTGTTTCAAAGATTTAAAATAATTTGCATCAATCCTTTCCGAAATATTAGCAAGCGCATCAATATCCAGTTTTTTATAATTCGCTATTGACTTTTTAAGAGTTTCAATTCCCTGCTTTTTTCTTGCACTTATTAAAACGACCTCCGATTTAAGCTCTTTTTTAAGCAGCTCAAGATCAATTTTTATTCCTTTTTTATCTATTTGATCAGCCATATTTATAGCCAAAATAGTTGGGATCTGTAGGTCTTTTATTTGAGAAAACAGTAATAAATTACGTTTGATGTTTTCAATGTCGGCAACAACCACAATAACATCAGGATAATCCTCATGCTTTGAATTTAAAAGAGTTTTTAATACAATATTTTCATCTAAAGAAGTGGGATTGATACTGTAAGTACCTGGAAGATCAATTATTGAGGCCACCAAATTCTTTGAAAGCTGCGAAATACCGGTTTTCTTATCAACAGTAATACCAGGATAATTTCCAACTTTTTGATTTAATCCGGTGAGTTGATTAAATAAAGAGGTTTTACCCGTATTAGGATTACCAATTAAAGCAACTTTTATGGCTTTACTATTTGACATTCACTATTTTTTGGAAATCAAAATCTTACTGGCAGTTTCTTTTCGAATAGCTAAATGACTACCATTTACACGAATATACAATGGGTCTTTTAAAGGTGCAATTTGTAGTAATTCAACGTCTTCACCGGGTAAACAACCCATCTCCAAAAGTGTTAAAGGAATATTTTCAAGTGAAATTTCCTTAATCACCCCATGTTCTCCTACTTTTAAACTTGCTATTGAAGTATTCAATTTTTATTTAGATTAATTATAAATACTACGCGAAAATACACAAAATTTCAATCAAAAAAGTGATAATTATCACTTTTTAAAATATTTCGGAGAGTTAAAAAGTTAGTTGGCTGGGGGTGATTTACAAGATATTTGAATCCAATAATATCAATTTTCGTTTTTTAGAATTTCAATGTCTTTGATAATTCTCTTCATCTCATTTTTATCGGTACCATCATAAAACCCTCTGATCTGTTTTTTCTTATCAACAAGAATAAACTGTTCTGTATGAATAAAATCCTGATCTCCCCCGTCTCCTTCATCTAAAACAGCAAAATATGATTTTCGTGCAAGATCATAAATATGTTTTTTATCACCCGTGGTTATTTCCCATTTTCCATCAATTACACCCTTTTTAGTTGCATATGCTCTTAAAATAGGGACACTGTCCATTATTGGAGTAACGGAATGTGATAAAAATTTAATTTCCTTATCATCTTTAAAATACTCTTGAAGATCTGCCATGTTCCCTGTCATCACAGGACAAATGGTTTGACATCGTGTAAAGAAAAAATCAGCAATATAGATTTTATCCTTAAAATCTGATTCAGTAATTGTTTCACCATTTTGATTGATAAGTGAAAAACTGGCTACTTTATGGTCTTTATTGATATGTTTAACAGAATCATCTACCAATCTCGGATTTACATCAACAGGATTATACACAGGTAATTTATTTTTCGGCTTTACCAAAAAGTATAAAATAGGTATAAATATCAAGCTGAAAAAGAATAAAAATATCAAAGTTGACTTTGACTTTTTAAAAAATTTAATTAAATACATAAATTCGTATATTTGAAATCTCTAATTCCGTTTTGTCACAAATAGACTAATTGGTAGAATTAAATTGCTATTAAACACACAAAAATACCTTATATGAAGTACTTTTTACTCCATTTTTTTATATTATTTTATTTCATCTCTAATAGTCAAAATATAAAATCATTTTCAGAGCAGGATTTCAAAAACATAGTAAAGTTTGAAAAAAGAAATGCAGCAAAAAAAATTGCATTTAAAGCCAATCCAAACACTACCAACTACGATCTAAAATACCACCGCTTAGAATGGACGGTTGACCCAACCAAAGCCGAAATAAGTGGCGAAGTAACGTCTTATTTTGTTGCTAAAGAAGATCTGAATAAGATCACATTTGATCTGGCTGATAATATGACTGTTACAAAGGTTAGCCAAAGAGGAATAAGTTTAAGTTTTAACCAAAACTCAAATGAAGAGCTTATCATTGATCTTTTATCCACACAAACCAGTGGTGTGTTAGATTCTTTAAGCATAATTTACGGTGGCAACCCCGTAAGTACTGGTTTTGATTCTTTTGAGATTAGTAAGCACGGCCCAAATAACACGCCTGTACTTTGGACGCTATCTGAACCATATGGTGCAAAAGGCTGGTGGCCATGTAAACAAGATCTGATCGATAAAATTGACTCCATCGATGTTTATATTTCGCATCCCTCACAATACAAAGCAGCCTCCAACGGGATTCTAAAATCAGAAAACATATTAGGGAGCAATAAAGTAACGCATTGGAAACATAAATATCCAATTCCTGCCTATTTAATTGCTATAGCCGTAACCAATTATACGGTTTATAACGATCATGTAAATAGTGGAAATTTTGATGTAGTGAATTATGTTTATCCTGAAACTTTGCAATCAACAAAAAATGCTACCGCTGTAACTCCAAGTATTATTGATCTTTTTGGTTCTTTATTTGAAATGTATCCTTATGCTGATGAAAAATACGGTCACGCCGAATTTGGCTGGGGTGGTGGTATGGAACACACTACAATGACTTTTATGG
>JAUVCP010000311.1 GCA_030590765.1 Flavobacteriaceae bacterium
CAGGTTTGCTATAACCATCTTCGTTTCTTTTGATCGCAGCTTCTATTCCACGGTTAAAAATCTTTTCAATAGTTCCACCCTTTTTTTGAATTCCTTCCTGGATCTTTTGAATAAAATTACTTGTAAGAGCAGGAACAGTTAACAAAAAGTTGGGGTTGGCTTCTGTAAGATTGATGGGGATATTTTTTAAAGCATTCATTCCACCACCTCTTGCATCTACAAAATGTAAGGAAAGCCCTTTTACCAATGCCGTATAAATACCAACCGTATGTGCAAAGGAATGATCAGTTGGGAGAATAATAAGTGTGGAAATATTCTCCTGTATTTGAAAAGTTTTTACTGCTTCATGGCTGTTGGAATAATAATTCAAATGGGTCAACATAATACCCTTTGGGTTTCCGGTAGTACCCGAAGTATAGGATATCGTAACCACATCATCTTCCTTGATGTCATTCTCTATTTGCTGGATCTTTTTAAAATTTTGATCCATTTTTTTTTGTCCTAATGCATACAGATCATCAATAAACAGTAGTTGTTTTTCATCATATTGGTACTGTTTGCATTGATTGCTTATTTTTTTTGAGGGTTTGTCTAAAACAATAATCTTTAATTCTTTAAAAGAATAGTTTTTAATTTGACTGATAACTTTTTCAATAGTGTTTTCAGAAACAACAAATATGCTGGCATCTGAATGATTGATCCTTAAAGTAATTTCTTCTGGTAAGAGTTTTATAGAAAGAGGTACTGAAATTCCGCCTGCATATAACATTGCCAACTCAGTTATGATCCAGTCGTTTTTCGCTTCAGATAAAATAGCAATTTTGTCTTCATATGTCACACCAATTTCTATGAATGCAGAAGCAAGTTCTAAGACCTTTGTTTTTGCCTCACCAAAGGTTACTCTTACCCAACCATGATCTCCTTTCTGACTCAAATAAGGATTGTTTGCGTATTGAGCCGAAGCCGAATTTAACATTTTAAAAACTGTCCTTTTATCCATGGTTTAAGAAATTATTTTTATTAATGGAATAAGATGCAAACCGGAGTTGGTGCATCAATTTGATCCATATACTTTAAAAGTCCCGTATTTTTGTCACGCTTAAATGATACAATGTTATTGGTTAATTGATTAGCTACCAGTAAAAAATCATCTTTTGGAGATAATGAAAAATTTCGAGGACTCTCTCCTTTTGTTGATTCATGTCCAAGAAGATTTAAAGAACCATCATCTGAATTTACTTCAAAAATGGCAATACTATTATGCCCTCTGTTTGAAGCATATACAAATCTGCCATCGGCAGAAATATGAATATCTGCACAGGTGTTTTCTCCTGTATATCCTTCTGGCAATGTTGAAATAGAAGCTCCTTTATCATAATTGCCCTCATTGTTCTTTTGTAGTGTAGTAACGGTACAGTTTAATTCATTAACCACATAAATCCATTTTTTATTGGGATGAAAAGTCAAATGGCGAGGTCCTGCACCTGCTGACATCTTTATCTTATCAGGTTTTGAAGGAATAATTGTTTGATTTATTTCATTCAGTTTTGAAAACCATAGTTCGTTTGTGCCAAGATCAATGGAAATAATACTTTTATTATCAAAATCAAACCAAGCAGAATGTGCATGAGGTGAACCTTGTCTCTCGGTTATTCCTTTTCCGGTATGTTGCTGGATATCTAATATTTCAGATAATTCTCCTTTTTTGTTAAGTTTAAGAAGGCCAACATTTCCACTGGTATAATTTGCTGCAAGTATAAAATCAGATTTGTTTGTAGCAACAAAACAGGGGTGAGCACCACCAGAAGAACTTCTGCTAATGAGTGTAAGACTATCGCCATTTATAGAAAAAGATTCAACAGAACCTGTTCCATCTTTGGGATTTGTTTCATTTACAGCCAAAAGAAACTTTTTATCATGGCTGAAGGTTAAAAAAGAAGGGTTTTTAGATTGAGCAGCCAAACCAATTCTGTTTAATTTGCCATCTTTTTGTAAAGCATATTTGTATATGCCCTGGCTTTCACCTTTAGTATATGTCCCAACATAAAATGGATAGTTCATACCTGCAACTTGATTATTTTCTTTTTTATTCTGACAACTGATTAAAGCTATGATAAATAATAATAGGATAAATTGTTTCAAAACATTAATTTTATTTATTGAATGATGTATAAACATACACAAACTTCATCAAAAAACAAAAAGGGTTGTAAATTCTTTACTGTGGTTTAATACTCTTTACCCGACCTACTTTTCCGGATTCTAATTGAACTTTAATTCCGTGAGGATGGTTGGGAGAATTAGTAAGGATCCTTTTTACTATTCCATCGGTTAATTTGCCGGTTCGCTGGTCTTGTTTTAGAACAATTTCAACTTCCGATCCGATATGTATATTTTTTCTTAATTTTCCGTCCATTATTGAATAAGTATTTAAAAATCAATACTTTCACTGTCGATCATAGTTACCCATTTACCCATTTTTTTCTGGATGATCTTAAAATGATGTTTATCTTCCGGAGTAATGAATGAAATTGCATCCCCAGGATTTTCTGCTCTACCGGTTCTGCCAATACGATGTACATAATCTTTTGGAGATCTGGGTAACTCATAATTGATCACATGAGGTAAAAAAGCAATATCAATACCACGGGCTAAGAGATCTGTTGTAACCAAAACCTGTAGTTCACCTGCTTTAAATTTTCGAAGCGCTTCTTTTCTGGCACCCTGACTTTTTTTACTGTGAATAGCTATTGCATCAATGCCATTTTTACGAAGTTTATTTGCAACGTTATCTGCTTTATAAACTGCTGAAGTAAAAACCAAAACTTGTTTAAGATCTCCGTTTTTTATCAGATAGCGTAATAAAGGGCCTTTTTTTTCATCAGAAACAAAATAAGCCAATTGATTTATAAGATCAATATTATCATTTTTGGTGGCTATTTTTATGACTAAAGGATTATGTAATAAAATTTGATTTATTTTTTCAACATTTTCACTTAAAGTGGCAGAAAACAACAGATTTTGTTTCTTTTTTGGTAAAAACGATAAGATCTTATCTACTTCTTCTTTAAATCCCAGATTTAACATTTTATCGGCTTCATCCAAAACCAAAGTTTCAATAGTATTAAGATGAACTGCATTGTTTTCAATTAATTCAATGAGCCTTCCAGGTGTAGCGATCAAAACATGTACATTTTGCATGGCTATCATTTGCGGGTTGATGGATACGCCACCAAATACGGCTAATGACTTAATACGTTGTGGGAGTTGATTTCCGAAAAGGTGAAAAACTTCTCCTACCTGTATTGCAAGTTCACGAGTTGGTACCAAAACTAATATATTTACATGTCGGTTTTTTGTTTGAATATTACCTTGTAAATTCATTAAAATGGGTAAAACGTAACTTGCGGTTTTACCGGAACCGGTTTTAGCAATTCCCAAAACATCTTCCCTATTTAAAATTGCGGGAATAGCCTCTTTTTGGATCGGATAAGGTTTTTTGTAATGTGCGTCATTCAATACTTTTTGTAAAGAAGGAGATAAACCTAAAGAAGTAAATGGCATGTTATTAATTTTTTGAAATCTTGCAATTGCAAAGATACAGTAATTAATTGCAGTAGTTAT
>JAUVCP010000223.1 GCA_030590765.1 Flavobacteriaceae bacterium
ATCCTATTTCTATTTCCAGATTTTTATTTGATGAAGAGCCAAAAAGTGTTGCTGCAAGTATTGAATACCATCCAGATTTTAAGGTTGATATTCTGGCATCTGTAATTTTAGATTTTGAACAAGGAACATCTACTTTTTTTAGTTCAATTCAATTGATAGATAATCAAAAAGTTAAGATATTTGGAACAAAAGGAAGTATTGAATTTGAAATTCCATTTAATCCTCCTGCAAATCAATCTGTAAAAATATGGTTTGAAAAAGAAGATGTAAAAAAGGAATTGGAGTTTGGGGTCTGTGACCAGTATTCTTTACAGGCAGATATGTTTTCGCTTGCCATTATGGAACAAAGAAAGATTCCTGTAAATTTGGATGATGCTATTAACAATATGATTGTTATTGAAAAAATCAAGGAAAGTGCCAGACTAGGTAAACGTGTGAGTTTATAATGCAAATCATGGGTATAAAACAAGTAGATAAAAATACTTGATTTGACCTCAATCCCAAAAGGTGAAAAATATATCTTTTTATTGATAATTTGCCAGCTTTGATTCACATTTACAAAGTATTTTATTTTTTTATTAAGGTCAAAATAATTATTAAACAGTAAATTGACAGATGAAATGCATACGATAAAAAATAAAAAATTTCAGGTATCTGTAAAAAAGAAAGGTGCAGAACTGTGTAGTTTCAGATCCTTATCAAACAGTATTGAATATATATGGACTGCAGAACCCGAAGTATGGGCATCACATGCTCCAAATTTATTTCCTATTATAGGATGCTTAAAAGAGGATGCCTTTTTATATAAAGGCAAAGAATATGCTTGTCCGAAGCATGGCTTTATAAGAAATAATGACAATGTTTTACTTTTAGATGAGACGGAGTCCAGTCTTACTTTTGGATTAAAATATACGGAGGAAACATTGAAAATTTATCCTTTTCAGTTTGAATTTCAAATAAAATATCTTTTAAAAGATGATAAATTGACCGTTGAGCATACTGTTACAAATTATGGAAATGATACCATGTTATTTTCATTGGGAGGTCATCCTGGGTTCAATTGTCCAGTTCATAAAGAGGAGCAATATTCAGATTATTATCTTGAATTTGAAAAACCGGAAACGGCTCCTACCTGGCATGTTCTTGAAAATGGGTTGATAAGCAATGAAACACGTTCTGTTTTTGATGAATCAAACAAAATTAATCTGCATCCTCATCTTTTTGATAAAGATGCTTTGGTTTTTAAAAACCTTAATTCATCAAAAGTGACTTTAAAAAGTAAAAGATCTGGTCAGGTGCTTTCAATGGAATTTAAAGATTTTCCATATTTGGGAATTTGGGCCAAACCAAATGCAAATTATGTATGTATTGAACCATGGTTAGGAATAGCTGATAGTGTGGATAGCAATAGGAATTTTGAAGATAAAGAAGGTATTCTCGTTTTAGAATCAAATAAGAAATTTACTGCTTCTTATAATATTGAGATATTATAATTTATTTTGAAAGTAGCCAATAGTTTTTATGGTTTAAGAAAGGAATGGTGGGTGCCTGATGAGATACTAACGACTGATGATAAATCAATTTATATAAAATGAGAAAGTTAATAAATACTATTTTTGTAGTTTTAATTCTTCTTTTTGTGGGATGTTCTTCAAAGAAAGAGGTAAGAACTGTTAAAATTGGAATGTGTTCTGATGTACATTTGCCAACCATGCACGATTCCGAAAAAAGAATAACATCCTTTATCGATAGTATGAATATTGCAAAACCTGATTTTATAATTGAATTAGGGGACTTTGGTATTCCAAAACAGGAGTATGAAGCCTATTTTGAAATTTGGAATTCATTTGAAGGATCGAAATATCATGTAATTGGTAACCATGAAATGGATGGAGGAACTTCATTAGAAAAGGCTGTAGCTTATAGAAACATGAAAAATTCATACTATTCTTTTACAAAAAACGGTTTCAAGTTTATTGTTTTAGACGGCAATGATAAAAAAGAGGAAAATCAAAAAGGATACAGATCATTTATAGGAAAAAAGCAATTAACCTGGTTAAAAAACGAACTAGAAATGAGTAAAGATCCTGTGATTATCTTTTCTCATCAGGGAATTGGCTCTGACCCCGAAAACCCGAAAGAGCGATATTCTATTGAGAATTCTATTGCAGTAAGAAAGATATTTGAAGATCATAATAAAGAGAACAAAACAAGTCACATCATATGTTGCTTCAATGGTCATACCCACCATGATTTTGCCGAAGAAATAAGCGGAATTTGGTATATTACTATAAATTCTATGTCCTATAAATGGCTTGGTGAAGAATATGAGAGTATCAGATATAGTAAGGAAGTAGATAAAGATTTTAGATGGATCAAATTTACGGCACCTTACAAGGATCCTCTTTTTACTATTGTGGAAATTTCGACAGATGGTTTTATAAAAATGTCGGGTAAAAGATCGGAATATGTAGGTCCATCACCATGGGATTTAGGATATCCGGAGCACCTGAAAAAATATGTAAAGCCACAAATTACTCAAAGATATATGGAGTTTTCTATGGAATGAAAATAAAGTGATTAAAAAGATAAATTGAAAACAAACAAGTTAATATGATGAAAAAAACAGGAATTAAATTATTTATTATATCGTTTACCTTAATGGTGTATGTAACAGGATTTGGTTTTAATTCAAAATCTTTAGATAATGAAATGGATTTACCTAATAATGCTAAGGATAAAATATTGGCCAGTGTAGCAAGAGTAGATCTAACTCCACCACTTGAAATGAAATTTGCCCTTGGCGGATATGGTGAACGTATGAATAAACCGGCAATTGGTGTTCATGATAAAATATGGGCCAAGGCAGTGGCTTTAAAAAAAGGAGGTAAGAAATACGTCATTATTACTTTAGATGTTCTTGGATTACCACCAAATGTCAAACCTCAACTTCTTAAAAAATTGGGAGGAAAAGGTTGGAATGAAAAAAACATGATGCTTTTACCCAGCCATTCTCATGCGAGTTTAGATATGGCTGCTTTGAATGATAAAAACCTTTTGAATAGTCCGCAAATTGGAATTTTTCATCCTGAGTTATTAGAATTTGTTATAAGCTCTCTTTCAAAATTAATAAATGAGGTAGATAAAAATTATAAGGAGGTAAAAATCGGAACAAATAGTATGCTGGTTGAAAACATGAATAGAAATAGAAGAGGAGATCCTGATGTAGACAAAAATTTAACGGTTACTCGAATTGATACTAAAAAGGGAAATCCAATGGCAGTTTTGGTAAACTGGACAGCTCACCCAACATTTATGGGTGAAAAGGATATGATGGTTTCAGGTGGATGGCCTGGTTATTTACAAAGTGGTCTTGAGCAAAAAATAGGAAAAGGGGCTATTGTTCTCTATTACAACGGAGCAGAAGGAGATCAATCTCCGATTGGAGTTGGAGGAGAAAGTCATTATGATAAAGCAGAGAATTATGGTCGTGAAATGTCAAACAAAGCATTTCAGGTTTATCAAAGTATTAAATCAAATTCTAAAGTAAAATTTGATTTTAATTATACTACAATAAAACTTCCCGAAAGGAAAGTACATCCTTCATTTATGGAAACTGGAGGTGCTGAATATAACCTCACGCCGGAAGCATTAAAAGCAGTTTTACATGTGATGAGTCCTGAAAACACAGGAATAGGTTCTGTTAGAATAGGAGATTTGTTAATTGTTGGTGCTCCTGGAGAGCTCGCAGCAGGATTGGGTCTGCAGATCAAAAAAAGTTTAAAGGTCAAAGGAATTAAATATCCTGTAATTGGTGGATTTGCAAACGAATGGATCAGTTATATTTTAAGTGCAGATCAGTATAACAATGGAGCAGGTTATGAATCGAGTGTTAGTTTTTATGGAGAAGGGCTTGGAGAAGTAATTGTAAAAGGAATGACGGATGTTGCTATTCCATTGGTAAAATAATTAATCTAAAAAATATGATAATAGGAATACATTTATATAATGATTTTAAATCTCTAAAATTATTTTTTGGCACCATATTAATTATATTATTTTTCCCTTTTGATAGTGCCTCTCAAAATTCACCTGAACATAATGCTGTTTTATCGGTTGAAAGAATTTGGGACAGAGCTACACATAATGCTTTTACTAGCTTAATTGAATTTAACGGTAAAATGTATTGCACCTTTCGGGAAAGCAATGGTCATGTGTCAGATATAAATGGATCTATCAGAGTGATCGCTTCTGATGATTCACAAAACTGGTATTCGGTAGCTTTAATTTCTGAACTGGGTGTAGATCTTAGAGATCCCGAACTATCAGTAACTCCCGATAACAGGATTATGCTCAATATTGCCGGATCGATATATTCCGAAGGTAAACTAAAAGCAATGAATCCAAAAATTAGTTTTTCTGATACGCATGGAAAGAATTTTTCTAAACCTCAAAACATCATATTAGATCCTAAAATTAAAACAGGAATGGACTGGCTATGGAGGGCAACCTGGCATAAAGGGAAAGCTTATGGTGCTGTTTACCAGCCTTCAAAAGAAAAGTCTGTTCAATTGGTAATTAGTGATGATGGAATTAATTATAAGTTCGTAACAACGTTTGACGTTATTGGAGGTAATGAAACCACCTTAAGATTCAATAGTAAAAATGAAATGATTGCGGTTGTTAGGCGAGATAAGGATAAAAATGGATAAATTGGTTTGAGTGAACCAACCAATATTAAATGGGAAAGGAACTAGCTTGAAAACCGATTAGGTGGTCCTGATCTTATTGTTCTTGATGATGATCTGATACTTTGTGCTACAAGAGAATATTTGCCTGACTTTACTGAGCAGACTATTATTACTAAGGTAAATTCTGAAGGGAAAACCACAAAATTACTTACTCTTCCAAGTGGAGGTGATTGTAGTTAT
>JAUVCP010000304.1 GCA_030590765.1 Flavobacteriaceae bacterium
GGTATGTAGAAATTTTTCTAGCGCAGTTTGGATAACATCTGAAACTTCATCCGAGTAACCGATCTCCACATCTTTTTGTAATTGCCTAAAGCCGCCTATGACCATTTCTCCACCGGGAAGTTGGCGAAAGTAATCCAATACAAAATTAGCGTAACAAGGACCTTCCATAAAACGTGGAACTGGCTCTGTCGCTAAAATTTGTCCTCGGGTTGGGAAAATCTTATCTTTAAAATAATCATTGAGTAGAGGAGAGTAACCATTAGTCGCCATAACAACTAATGATGCCTTTAATGCACCTTTTTTTGTTTTAATTAATTCAAATTCAGGGTGTACCTGAAAAATAGCATCTATAAAACCATCACCACCATCAGATGCAATAACCTCACTTATACGATAGGTTTTATCGCATCTTATGATTCCTCTGGAAATAGCTTTTACAACTTGATCTGCAGTTAATGAGTCTTTAAATTTATCAGGTATTACTAAAATATGCATTTTAAATATGAAATGTTATTCTAAGGGTAAAATTAAGAATAAAAAAAAGATTGTTCTTTATAAACATCCTTTGATTTTCAATACTAATTTCTAACAATTTGGATTAGGTGTGATGAATTATAGTTATCTCCTGTTTATTTGGTCAAATTTTCTTGGTTGCTCAATTTAGTAGCTTTTCCTTTTTGTTTGAAATTTGATCCTTTGTAGTAAGCTGTAAAATTAAACGAATTACCTTTGATTGCAGTAATTTTAACATGGAAAGGTGTACTGTCTAATAAAGTTTTTGGGTTTTTCTTTACCAAAATATATTCAAAGCTATTGATCCACTTGATATTAAAAGTATCAACATTATTATTGAAGGTTTCAAATTGTAAAGAATCATTTCTGATAGCAAAGGAAACAGTTTTACTATCTTCTAATATGGTTTTAAACTTACCTTTTTTAAATGAATTAACATTGGTTTGGGACTTTTGCTGACAAGAGGTAATAATAATAAATAAAATAATTAGGGTTACGTACTTCATAAAACAAATATAGCCAATTGTTTAAAATAGGTAATAGTAAAATTATTAGAGATCAAAACTCGACTAAAAGGTGTCAGCTGATTTAGTTCAACTTTTATATAAAATGTATCATGAATCATGAAGAACTTTGCGGACTCTCGGAGGTGTTACACACTCTCCGAGGTCTAGTGTTTTGATTTGCTAAATTCCGGTATAATTTTCTGGAGTGATAGCTTTTAATTCTTTTTTGATCTCATCACTTACTTCTAAAGTATCAATAAAATTTGCTATAGATTGTTGCGATATCTTCTCATTGGTTCTGGTCAAACCTTTTAAGGCTTCATACGGATTAGGATAAGCTTCACGACGTAAAATAGTTTGAATTGCTTCAGCAGCAACAGCCCAGTTATCTTCCAGATCTTTTTTAAAGGCCTCTTTATTTAGTAAAAGTTTATTTAGCCCTTTTAATGTAGAGGTAAAAGCAATAATAGTATGACCAAAAGGTACACCAACATTTCTCAATACAGTTGAATCTGTCAAATCTCGCTGTAATCTTGAAATAGGAAGCTTAGCAGATAAATGTTCAAAAATAGCATTTGCCATCCCTAAATTACCTTCGCTGTTTTCAAAATCAATTGGGTTTACTTTATGTGGCATTGCCGAAGAGCCTACTTCTCCTTTTTTAATTTTTTGTTTGAAATAATTCATAGAGATATACTGCCAGATGTCTCTATCTAAGTCAATTATAATGGTGTTGATTCTTTTTAAGGCATCAAAAAAAGCAGCCAAATGGTCATAGTGTTCAATTTGGGTTGTAGGAAATGAGTGTTTTAAATCTAAAGTTTTTTCTACAAAAGTATATCCAAATTCTTTCCAGTCCATATTTGGGTAGGCAACTTTATGTGCATTGAAATTACCAGTAGCTCCACCAAATTTAGCAGCAAAAGGAACAGCATTTAATAATATTACCTGTTGTTTAATTCGTTCAACAAAAACACCTATCTCTTTACCTAATCGGGTAGGAGATGCTGGTTGTCCATGTGTTCTGGCAAGCATTGAAATATTTGCCCAATCTTTAGATAATTCTTCTAAACGGTTGATCAATTTATTTAACTCGGGTACATAAACGGTTGTGTAGGCATCTTTTAATGAAAGAGGAAATGCCGTATTGTTGATGTCCTGTGAGGTTAGTCCGAAATGAATAAATTCCTTGTGCTTTTGCAATCCAAGATCATCAAACTTTTCTTTTAGAAAATATTCTACTGCTTTTACATCATGATTGGTAATGCTTTCAATATCCTTTGTTCTTTGCGCATCTTTTTCTGTAAAATTCAAATAAATATTTCTAAGATCATCAAACAAAGATGTATCAAAACCTACTAATTGAGGTAAAGGAATTTTGCAAAGTGCAATAAAATATTCAATTTCAACTTGAACTCTATATTTTATAAGCGCTTCTTCAGAGAAAAAAGGAGAAAGTGATTCAATTTTATTTCTATATCTGCCATCAATAGGAGAGATGGCATTTAAGTAAGTTAAACTCATTATTAGGATTTTTTAAATAAGTTGTAAAGATAAATGAATTTAAAATTTAAAGTTTAAAATATTTTCGATTTTGTTAAGAATTTAACTCTTTCAATATTTTTTTTGCATGAGATTTGTATCCTGCACTTCCGTTCATCATATTTTTTTCTATGGTTAATTTTAACTCATCATGTATCCAGTCAAATTCTCTGCCAAATAAGAGCAAAGTGTCCATAGCAAAAACTTTGCATGCTACTTTATGATCTTCAATAAGCCAGTCAAAATTGCTTTCCACTATCAGTTCGATGTTGTTTTTTGTCAATTTATTATTTATTTCATTTTTTGGAGTGGAATAGTATGCATGGGCTATAAAAGAACATACTTTAGCAATTGGTCTTAATGCACTTTCATCTTTTATTTTGGTTAGGTTTTGTGTAAAGTGATTTAGAAAAGGTGCGATGGAGCAAATATTATTAAAACATACTATTTCTAGTATCCATGCAGCTTTGATGTTAATTCTTTTTTTATCTTCAAATACAATTTCGATCAAATAAGTTACTGTTTCCGGATGATCAGATACGAATTTCGCTGATTTGTCTCTATGAATTCTTTCGGCAGTTTGCCATGAGTTTAATTCAAAGATCAGATCCTTTTTGTTCATTATTTTCATCCTTATCCTTTCTTTTAGGCGATAATTTGATCATTAAATAAACAAAGCCAACAATAATGTGTCCGATTACCAAAATCATTATGGTATAATACCAAAAATTTGAATCACGCATATTTTATTGTATTAAGGATCAATATTAAAAAATATTTATATTTTTACTTCTCTAATTTCAAACAACAAAAACCAATTTTTGAAGTTATTAAATTATGATGTATAAAAGTATAAATAAAATTTATCTATTTGTTTTTTTTGTAGCAGGTATTTTATCTGTAAATGCACAAAATAGTATCAATCAAATGGATATTGATGGAAATCGAGATGGGGTTTGGAAAAAGTATTACAGCAATAGCAGAGTTCGCTATGTAGGTCAATTTGATCATGGTAAAGAAGTTGGGGTATTTAAATATTTTTCGGCTTCTAATTCTGACAACCCAATCATAGTTAAAAAGTATCATACAAGTGATGATCTTGCTGATGTACAATTCTTTACGACTTCCGGAGTGATAGAAAGCGAAGGAATG
>JAUVCP010000182.1 GCA_030590765.1 Flavobacteriaceae bacterium
GACTGGTCCTTTGCCAATTTTCAAAGTACCTTCTCTACCCTCTGCTTCAGCAATATAAGTGCCATATAACTCATTAACTTCATTCTCTTTGTTCTGAATTGTTTCCTTCAAATCTTTCATCTCTGATTCAACTCTGTTAATCTCCGGAGTATATTGCATAGCTATTTGCTCTTTGTTTTGAAGGGTCAAATTGTTCTTTTGCTCTAATAAAACCTGATCGATTTCCTTTTGAAAGATCTTTAACTCCAATGGTTTTGCAATGACAACGGCAATAATAATAGCCAAAATCAATCTGGGAATGGCCTGACCAAATTCTAGCCATGGTTTACCCTGTTTTTTGATTGTGGAAACAATAAACCTGTCTAAATTAAAAATAAGTAAACCCCAAACCAATCCAAATCCAATAGCCAAATAAACCGAGTCAAATACAGTAAATAATGCATAGGCCGACGCGATAAAAGCCATTACAGCTGTAAAGAATATCGTACCACCAATTCCGGCATATTTAACTTGCTCGGCTTTTGAGCAATTTTCAAGAAGATCAATATCAGTGCCGGAGCACATCCAAAAGAATTTTTTAAGCATAATGACGTCTTTTGTTATAACAATGAATGATTCTGTTATAAGACGCCTGAAATATATTTTTGTTAGAGAAAGTTTTGTTAAAGTTTCAAAACTACCTTCTAAAAGAAGTTTTGATTAACATCAAAAAAACAATTCCTACTTACTTAGTATAAAAGGAATATCTAAATTTATTTATAGATCGAAAAACTCGAGGTAAATTACCTCGAGTTTTTTCATTTTTTTGATATGGTATTATTATTTCTTTTTCTTTGGATGTACCAAAGTCATTTCATCTATTAGATTTGTAGCACCTGCATATTTATCAATTATAAAAAGCACATAACGAATATCAACGGTAATACTCCTTACAATATCAGCATCGTAATACAAATCACTCATAATACCTTCCCAGGTACCATCAAAAAGTAAACCTAATAAATTACCATTGGCATCCATCACCGGACTTCCGGAATTACCTCCTGTGGTATGATTGGTTCCTAAAAAGTTAACGGGCATTTTGCCATTTTCACCATATTGACCGAAATCTTTAGCATAGTATAAATCACGTAATTTTTGAGGCACATTAAATTCATAATCACTTGGTACATATTTTTCCATCACACCTTTTAAATAGGTGTTTGGTGTATAAACAACTCCATCTTTAGGCTCATAACCTTTAACTCTTCCATAGTTTGCCCGTAAAGTAAAATTGGCATCCGGATAAAAACGATCCTTTGGAAATACCTCCATCAATGCTTTCATATACTCTTTTTGAACAGCATTTAATTCAAGATTGATCTTTTGATAATTCGGCTCGATCTTGGTATAAAAAACAGTATGCATTTCTTTAGCAAAAGCATACGCTTTATCGTTATTGAATTTTTTAATCACTTCTTCTGGCGTGCCAGCTAATAATTCATTGACTCCTTCAATACTTGTGAATTTTGTACTGGTATAAATATCATTGGTCAACTTGGTAAAATCAACACCTTTCATATTTTCTGGTAAATATTCTTTTGGTATCTTATTTGCATACAAACTTGTTAAACTTTCAAATACCGGTTGATCTACTTTTGGAGAGTAATTTTTAAACTTACTTTCATAAGATTTTAATACCCTTTTTCTTGATTTTTCAAAAGCCTCAGCTCCTCCTTTTTTATAGGCCTGTTCCAATTGAAATGCACTAAATGTAATATTTAACAATTCTACATTTCTATACGCAACTTCCACCCAATAATCTCTGGCGAGTGCTACCTGTTCAATTTCTTTATACAATCTTTCAAAATCAGATAATAAAGATTTATACTGGGTTAGTTCTTTTTCATTTACTATTTTACTGAATTCTGTTTCTTTCAATTTTTTCTTTTGGATTGCATTTGTCTGATGAATTCCCTGATCTTCACCTATCCATTTTTTCCAGTAATTTGCAATTCCTGCATATTTTGAAGCGTATTGAATTCTTACTTTTTCATCGGCCTTCATAAATTTATCTACAATTTTCAAGGCATTTTCTCTAATTTCAATTTTAGCAGGGTTAAGTACATTTACAATTTGCGATACCCCAACTGCAGGTAAGTATGCATTTGTTCTTCCTGGAAAACCAAAAACTATATTAAAGTCATTTTCTTCAACTCCATCCAATGAAATTGGTAAAAAATGCTTTGGTTTATATGGCACATTGTCTTTTGCATATTCAGCCGGACGATTATTTGCATCTGCATAAATTCTGAACATAGAGAAATCTCCTGTATGACGAGGCCACATCCAGTTATCTGTATCTGAACCAAATTTACCAATAGAAGTTGGAGGTGCGCCCACCATTCTTATATCTTTATACACTTCGGTAATGATCAAAAAGTATTGATTTCCTTTGTAAAAAGACTTAACATTAGCCGTTTGCCACTCTTCTTTTACAGCCGCCTTGGTAACTTTATTAATATTTTGATTAATCAATTTCATTTTAGCAGCCTCATCCATAGCATCTGTAACTCCTTCAAAAATTTGTGAAGTTACATCATCAATCCTTTTGATGAAAGTAGCCTTTAAACCTGGTGAAACTATTTCCTCATCATAACTTTTTGCCCAGAAACCATCTTTTAAATAATCGTGTTCAACAGTTGAATGTGATTGAATGGTACCATAACCACAATGATGATTTGTTAAAAGTAATCCGTTTGGTGAAACCACTTCTGATGTACAACCTCCACCAAAAATTGCAATAGCATCTTTGATACTCGCATTATTCACATCCCATAGATCTTTAGCAGTAAGATTACTACCCAATAATTTCATCTCATCTTCATTCATCCCTTCCAAAAGAGAAGGGATCCACATACCACCCTGAATTTCTTTTGCTTGTGCATCGCTTAAAGCAATTGGCTTTTCAGGTTCAGCAACTTTTGTAGTTTCCTGTGTGGTTTTACACGAAACAATGCTTAAAAAAGCAACTAATAAATAGATTTTAAAGTATTTCATTTTATTATTATTTTGAGTTATTTATTCTTTTTTGGATGAACTAATTTCATTTCATTGATCAACCGTTTGTTTCCCGCATATTTATCAATGATAAACAAAATATAACGTGCATCAACCATGATGTTTCTACAAATTTCGGGGTCATAATTATAGTCACTCATCGTACCTTCCCAAACTCTGTCAAAATTCAACCCAATCAGATTTCCATGTGCATCAATAGCGGGGCTTCCTGAATTACCTCCTGTTGTATGATTTGTTCCTAAAAAATTAACCGGCATTTTTCCATTTTCTCCATAAACACCAAAATCTTTTGCATTGTATAAACCGATTAACTTTTGATCTACATCAAACTCGTAATCACCTGGTTTGTATTTTTCCATCACACCTTTTAAATAAGACACTGGTTTGTAATAAATACCATCTTTAGGATAATATCCTTTTACCTTACCGTAAGTTATTCTTAAAGTACTGTTGGCATCTGGAAAGAATCTTTCTTCAGGAAAAGTTTCCATTAAAGCTTTCATATACACTTTTTGAACATCTAGTATTTGTAGATTGATTGCCTGAAATTCTGGATTTATTTTTTTATAAAAATCATTGGATAAATCTTTTCCTAAAACATAGGCTGGATCTTTATTTAATTTACTTAAAACCTCCTGTTGATTTCCCGTTAAAAGAGATTTAAAATCTTCAAGGTTTGTTAACTTTGATTTGGTATAAATAGTGTTGGTCAGATCTGAATAATTTACATTTTTTAGTTTATCTGACAAATAGGTTGCTGGAATTTTCGTACCGTGAATTTCGATGAGTTTTTCAAAAACATCCCTGTCTACTTTTGCATTATAATTTTTATAATTACCTTTTGATGAATTAATTAATTTATTTCTTTCCGCTTCAAAACTTGTTGGATTTGCTTTTACTTTTTCTTCAAATTGATAAAGTCTAAATGTAGCTCGCAACAATTCGATATTTCGATAAACAACTTCTGTCCAGTAAGCTCTTGCCAATGCAACATCTTCAAGCTCATTATACAATTTATTAAAATCACTTAGTAAATGGTTGTATTCATTATTGTTTTGGACCTTGTTTTGAAAATCACTCTCTAACCTTTGTTTTTTGGCAATAGCTTTTGATTTTTCAATACCCTGGTTCTCACCAATCCATTTTTTCCAATAATTAGCAATACTTGCATATTTTGAAGCATACTGAATTTTGATCTTATCATCAGTACGCATATATGCATCTACAATTTTTAAATAATTCTCTCTTATATTGATCTTGGCCGGATTGACTTTTTTTACCGTTTGTTCAATAGCAACAGCTGGTAAATACTCATCTGTTCTTCCCGGGAAACCAAAAACCAAAGTAAAATCCTCTTCAGCAACTCCATCTAAAGAAATCGGTAAAAAGTGTTTTGGCTTGTAGGGCACATTATCTTTTGAAAACTTTGCCGGACGATTATTCTTATCTGCATAGATTCTGAATAATGAAAAATCACCTGTATGACGTGGCCACATCCAGTTATCTGTATCTGAACCAAATTTACCAATAGATGTTGGAGGAGCCCCAACCATTCTTATATCTGTATAGTTTTCAAGTACAAACAGTAGATATTGGTTTCCATTATAAAAACCTTTTACTTTAACCTCCTGCCATTCTTCTTTTACAGCTTTCTTTTTAACAACAGCAATATTCTGATCAATTTTTACCTGTTTTTCCTTTACTGTCATACTACTGGTAATATCTTTAAAAACGGCATCCGTTACATCATCTATTCTTTTGATAAAAGTAACATACATACCAGGATTTGGCAATTCTTCAGCATCTTTAAATGCCCAAAATCCTTCTTTTAAATAATCATGTTCAACAGTTGAATGGGATTGAATTGCTCCATAACCACAATGGTGATTGGTTAAGATCAAACCTCTATCAGATATAATTTCACCTGTACAACCTCCATTAAAATGGATTACAGCATCTTTTAAACTGGCATTATTTACATCGTAAATATCCTGAGCAGTCATATTACTTCCCAGGTTTTGCATTTCCGTTTCATTCATTCCCTCTAAAAGAGAAGGAATCCACATACCTCCCTGTTGTGCAGATATTTGAATTGCAATTAAGAAAAAAAGTATTTTTAAATATTTCATTATTTTGGTTTTGTGAATTAATCTCACAAAGATACATAACCCTTTAAATTGGAATGCTTATTTTAATATAATTTGGATAAAATTATTAGAATTTTAATCGCTTCTTTAAAAAGTAATGAGTTTCATTATAAAACATTAAAATAAATAACAAATGTTTAAAAACTACATATTTTTGATTAGAATAGATAAATAATTGAAAACCTTATTTTTTAAATTTGTTTAGATGTATTTTTATAGATAAAGTTGACTTTATATTTATTTATATCATTGATTTTAAATCAAAAACAGGCCGGACTCCATCCAGCCCACTACAGTTCTAGTACATACT
>JAUVCP010000187.1 GCA_030590765.1 Flavobacteriaceae bacterium
ATTCCATCTTCCACCAAATTTATATCTCCATCAATATTTGGATTTTTAAGTTCACCTGTGATCAAAGCTTTTCCGGTTGCATAACCTCTAATATTTTTAAGTACATCTTTACCCAAAGGACTAAAAGCATTCATTCTAAACCTGTCAAACTCAGCATAAGCTAATATTGTTGGATTCTTTGGTTCAAAATTAATATCTCCTTTAGCAATGAAATTAATTAGATCACTATTGATCAATTCAATATCAAAATTATAAACTTTTTTAGTTGAATTACTCTCTGCCTTTAAAATAAGATCTCCATAATAATCTTTATTGATACTAAAATAATTTATGGTTAAATCTGCATATGGAAGCGTTTGACCCTCTATCGTTTTTAAATTCAATGAGCCATTAATTTTACCATCAATTCTTACACTGTCAATATTTGGTGTGATATCATACAGGTTAACATTTTCAAATTTCAGATCTATATTTTTATTCTTATTATTTCCGAATGCACCTGCCAGATCAATATGCTGATTTTCAGATACCATATTAACCTTATCAATAGCAAATGTTTTAAAATTATCATCAAAAATAACCTTATTCTGCTTGTTATTATCTGGATTTATATACCAATAGTTATTCTTAAAAAAAAATTCTGATTTTTTTACCCCAAAAACTACTTGTTCATTTTCATTTATTGTTTGATAAAAACTAAAATCAAATGATTCTGTTTTATCTTTTCCACCAGTAAAACTGGTACGTATAAATAAGGTATCATTCAAAACAATATTAACCAGGTTTACATCTGATAATTTGTAAAGTTTTGAACTTATATCACTAACATTTAAAAGAGTATTGAATAAAGGGTTTTTATTGTTAATTTGTAAATTAACATCATCAATTACAACATCAAATGCTTGAATTTCTGGCGATTTAATAACCAATTCAAATTTATCCTTATCGGAATCTATTGCTCCTTTAATAAAAGTATTGGTTCCTAAATTCACTCTTGGGTAAAAAACTTCAATTATTTTATTGTAAATATTAAAATGAAAATCTAAATATTGCCCCTTAGACACTTCATCTTTTTGATAATTGGCAAATAAACTACCCAATGAGTTTTTAGCCAGTTTTGGCAATTCCTTGAATTTAAAATTACCTTTAATGCTACCGCTTATTATATCGGTTGAGTTGATAACTACCTCTCTTACAGAATCTTTTGCTGTTGATTTTATGTAAAAATCCTTAAAACTAAAAATATTATTTTGATTGATATATACTGCATCACTAAAACTAATCTCTCCTTCAATATTGTCAGGATTACTGCCAACAAAATTCATGTCAATTTTTCCCCTTAAAATGGATCTTTTGTCTCTTTTAAACAGATTCAATTCAAAAAAATCAGCAAACTCAACATCCGCATTAAAATCAAACACATATTTCTCTGATGAAAAATTAGCCAACCCTTTAAATGTCAATTTGATATTAGGATCATTAACCAACAATTCACCGTTAAAATGCTTATCTCTAAAAACACCATTGATGTCAATATTTGAATAAGTATAACCTTTGTATTGATGCTTTGTAATATGGCCTTTAACCCTTGTATCCATATTTTCGATTGAAAACCCCTTACCATCAATTTCACCAATCATTGATAATTCACCTATCAAACTATCATTCGCAAATTTTCCTAAATTAAAGTCTATCAATTCAATTTTCCCTTTATATGAAGTTCTGTTCTTGTGATCCAGATCTACTAATTGTATATCCATAACAGAACTTCCTATATCTGACCTGACTTTCAATTTCGTTTGAATATTTGATTTTGTAATATTCATCATTCCAGTCATTTGAAAATTACCAAATCTATCAAGTGAAGTTGGTAATTTTTTTTCTAATAAATTTGGCAACAAATTTACCAGATGATCACGATTTGAATTAAAACTTTTGATATCTCCATTTAAAAGAAACTTATCTGAATCCAATACATTTTTAAATGCTATTGTACCTTTTAAGCCTGAATTTCGATCAGATTTCAATACAATATTATGTAGCACAAAGTCATTGATCGTACCTTTCATTTTGGTAGCAAAATGGATCTTATCTTTTGTTCCAAATTCACTGTAGAATTTCTTCAGATCAACCAAAGCAATATCTGCCTGTTCAATATCTGCATCAATGATAACTTTATCTGTAAAGTAAGCTAAATCACCTTCCTTATAGTTAAAAATAATATTTGCTTTTAAAACGGAATACTCTGTTTGTAATTCACTATTAAAAAATTCCATTTTAGTTTTGGAATAACTAAAATTTGAATTGAACTTTTTTACTTCAACATCGTGATTTTCATAGAATTGCAAATCTCTTATATCAGCCTTTATATTAGTTCCAATCAAATTAAAATTATCAAAAAAACCGGTTATTTTTTTATAAAAAACAACAGGGTCACTCTTTTTATTTTCATCATACAGTACAAAATCCACATTCTCTAAGCGAATAGATGAAGATGATAGTTTAAATTCATTTGTACTTTCTTTTTCTTCGTTATTGAACTTATCAACAAAAACTGTTAAATTATTAGTATCTTCTCCTTTGTAGGTTCGCATCAGCAACTTACCGTTTACCAATTCAATTTCTCCAAGCTCCAGATCTGCTTTCAGCATTTCTCTGATATTTAATAAAGAGGTATTTAAACTCTCTGCAAATATCAAAGTATCCTGATGATGATCATTTATTAAAACATTTTTAAGCTTTACCATTCTTAAAGAAGACAAATCAACCTTTTCAACATAAATAGAAGTATCAAACTTTGAATTTACAGTATTTGTAACAAGCTTTGCAATTTTAGTCTGAACAGATGAAAAAGAAAGCATTACGCTTAAAAAAGCCAATAACAAAACTGTTATTAGTAAAAATTTTAATATTATTTTTTTAACCCGATTGATAATTTAATTTTTCTAAATTTGTAGCCTTAAAAATACATATTTTTCACCTAACTACATTGAATGTTGAAAAAACCTGTTTATATACTTTCCATTGAATCATCATGCGATGATACGAGTGCCGCAATATTACGAAATGAAACTGTTTTATCAAATATTATTGCCAATCAAAAAATTCATGCTGCCTATGGTGGTGTTGTTCCAGAACTGGCTTCAAGAGCTCATCAGCAAAATATTGTTCCGGTAGTGCAACAAGCTATTCAACAGGCAGGTATAGATAAAAAAGATCTTAGCGCCATTGCTTTTACCAGAGGACCAGGATTAATGGGATCTTTACTAGTGGGAACTTCCTTTGCCAAATCCATGGCCATAGCTTTAAACATTCCTTTAATAGCAG
The DNA here is from genome assembly GCA_030590765.1 of Flavobacteriaceae bacterium. GTDB lineage: Bacteria > Bacteroidota > Bacteroidia > Flavobacteriales > Flavobacteriaceae > Lutimonas. The sequence goes on from JAUVCP010000187.1 coordinate 3,328, forward strand.
TGAATCATATGCAGGCACACGTCTTAGCTCACTTTATTAATGAAGATAATCAGGAAAAACCTAAATTTCCTTTCCTGTGTTTAACCATTAGCGGTGGGCACACACAAATATTAAAAATTAGCAACTATGACAACTTTAAAATTTTAGGAGAAACCATTGATGATGCTGTAGGTGAAGCTTTTGATAAATCGGCAAAATTACTCGGTTTACCATATCCCGGTGGACCTTTAATTGACAAGCATGCTAAACTAGGTAATAAAACTGCTTTTAAATTTACAGAGCCTAAGACAAAAAATGAACTTGATTTTAGTTTTAGTGGACTTAAAACTGCCATCCTTTATTTTTTACAAAGGGAACATAAAAAAGATGAGTTATTTATCAAAGAAAATTTAGATGACATCTGTGCCTCGATCCAACACACTATTGTAAATATTTTAATGAAAAAATTAAAATTAGCCAGTAAAAAAACCGGTATCACTGAGATAGCAATTGCAGGAGGAGTTTCTGCCAATTCAGAAATAAGAGAAACCTTAAAATCATTTGAAAAAATCATGGGATGGAATACTTATATTCCTAAATTTGAGTATACTACAGATAATGCAGCAATGATTGGAATTGTTGGATATTATAAATTCTTAAATAATGATTTTGAAAAAGAAAATGCTATAGCCACTTCAAGGTTAGACATTAACAGCTAGATTATTAAAACGAAAAAAACCATCAAAAAAATGATGGTTTTTTTCATGTCATCCTTTTATAGCCTTATTTCATCAAAGAAGCAGCAATTCTTTTATAAATTCCTTTTTCTAATTTTTCTCTAATAGAAGAAAAAGCAACAATTGTTTCTTTAACATCATCCAAATTATGAGCCGCTGTAGGAATTAGTCTCAATAAGATCATTCCTTTTGGTATAACCGGATAAACAACAATAGAACAAAAAATCTTATGATTTTCTCGAAGATCATTTACCATTGCCATTGCTTCTGGTATATCCCCTTCTAAAAATACCGGAGTTACACAAGTGTTGGTTGCACCAATATTAAAACCTTTTTCGGTTAGACCATTTTGTAATGCATTTGTATTTTTCCATAACTTCCCTTTAAGTTCAGGCATTGTTCTAACCATATCCAAACGTTTTAAAGCGCCTTTTACCATTGCCATTGGTAAAGACTTAGCAAACATTTGCGAACGCATATTGTATTGTAAAAATTTGATCACATCAAAGTCACCTGCAAAAAAAGCACCAATACCTGCCATTGATTTAGCAAATGTTGCAAAATAAACATCAATATCATCCTGTACGCCCTGTTCTTCACCAGCTCCAGCACCAGTTTTCCCTAAAGTACCAAAACCATGCGCATCATCCACCAATAATCTAAAATTATAATGCTCTTTAAAGGCAACAATCTCTTTTAATTTTCCTTGCTCACCACGCATTCCAAAAACACCTTCACTGATAACCAATATACCACCATTATTTTCTTCTGCTATTTTGGTTGCTCTTTTCAAGTTTACCTCAAAACTTTCCATGTCATTATGCCTGTAGGTAAATCTTTTTCCATGATGTAACCTTACACCATCAATGATACAGGCATGAGAATCCATATCATAAACAATAACATCATTTTTCGTTACCAAAGCATCGATCGCTGATACCATTCCCTGATATCCGAAATTAACCAAGTAAGCAGATTCCTTATTTACAAACTCTGCACATTCTCTTTCCAGTTGTTCATGATATTCAGTATGACCACTCATCATTCTGGCTCCCATTGGGTATGCCATTCCATACTCAGCAGCTGCTTCAGCATCTACCTTTCTAACCTCAGGATGATTTGCCAAACCCAGATAATCATTGATACTCCAGGTAACAACTTCCTTTCCATTGAATTTCATTCTATTGGATATAGGGCCTTCCAGTTTAGGAAACACATAATAACCTTCAGCTTGCTTAGCCCATTTACCTAATGGGCCCTTATCTTTAATTATTCTTTCAAATAAATCTTTCATTTAAATAAATTTTTAAAGTAAAAAAATTACTATTCTGTCTTTTAATATTTCATCGACAAAAATATAAATTTTTATAACTTATACTATTCTGTTCTCTATT
>JAUVCP010000179.1 GCA_030590765.1 Flavobacteriaceae bacterium
AAAACTTCGGGATAAAGTTTAGGAATGATAAATTTTCCCAAACAGTTTTCGAGTGAAAACAAATGTATGAAATACATTATTATATCAGTAATTGCCATTGTATTAGTATTGACAGCATGTAATAAAAACAATTACAATAAAAAGAATAACGACAGAGATGGTTTAAAAATAGTTTCTCTTGTTCCATCTATAACAAAAGAACTTGTTGACCTTGGTTTAAAAAATAATATAGTTGGTGCAACTTCTTATTGTGATATTTCATCATCAAACAAAGATCTGATCGTTGGTGATGTTGTTACAGTTAATTTGGAAAAGGTTTTGTTGCTTGAGCCCGATATCGTTTTTGCTTCTGATTTGACAAAAGTCAATACAATTACTGCCTTATCTAATAATGGGATTAAAGTACATAAACTTAAAAAAATGAAATCATTTGATGATATATGTATTCACTTTGAGGAACTTGGAATACTTGTTAATAAAAAAAATGCAGTAAATTCAATCATACAGAAATCAAAAACCAAGATAGATAGCCTTATCGCTTCCATTCCAAAAAATAATGATAGTTTAAAAGTGTTTTTTCAGGTTGGTTCAAAACCGATATTTACAGTTATTCCAAATACATTTATGAATGACTATATTACTTTTGCTGGTTGTAAGAATATAGCAGATGACTTGACTAGAGGAACTATAAACAGAGAAACTGTGTTAAAGCGTAATCCAGATGTAATTTTTATAATAAGCATGGGTATTGCAGGGGATAATGAAAAAAGTATATGGGAGAGTTATACCGAGTTACAGGCTGCAAAGAATAACAAAATATTTATTGTTGATGCCTATGTAGCAGCTGCACCAACGGTTCGGTCTTTTACGGATTCGTTTGAAATAATTATTAATGATATTTATTATTAAAGAGAAAATTTCTATCAGTTAAAAGATGTTTAAATGAAAGCAAAATATCTAAAACAAGCTTTTTTTATTTTGGCAATGTTTATTTTACTCATACTTGTTGCATTTCTGGCCTTGTCCATTGGTGAGCTCAATTTTACTTTAACAGAATTGATAACTATTTTTAAAAACAAATCAGGTATTGAATATACCATTATCAATAATATTCGCCTTCCGCGTATCATTCTTGGAATTGCAGTTGGAGGAGCATTAAGTCTTTCGGGAGTGATTTTACAAGGGGTTTATAGAAATCCGCTTGTTGAACCTTATACTTTAGGTATTTCCGGAGGAGCATCACTAGGTGTGGCAATAACTATTATTTTTAATTTGAATTTAATAATTGGAGTTTATATGCTCCCTTTATCAGGTTTTATCGGTGCAGTGGTCATAACTTTTCTAGTTTATATTTTAGCAGTTAGAAAGAATTATTACAATATCAATAAGATGTTATTGATCGGGGTTATGATAAGTTTTATGTCTTCTTCGGCCATGATGTTTTTGATGTCAACTACCACTACTGAAAATTTAAATAGTATCATTTTTTGGATTATGGGATCTTTAGATGAGCCAAATACTGTACTCGTAAAAGCAGTTTTTTATATCTCTTTGGCTGGTTTGGCCATATCCTATTTGCTAGCAAATCCTTTAAATGCTTTGCGTTTAGGTGAATCAAAAGCTAAACACCTTGGTGTAAATACAACGTTTACTATTCGATCATTATTTATTCTTGCATCTGTTTTAACAGGAATTAGTGTATCCGTTGCAGGTGTAATTGGTTTTGTAGGTTTAATTATCCCTCATTTGTTACGGTTAATAATAGGTTCTGACAACAGGATATTATTGATTGCTTCTTTTCTTGGTGGAAGTATTTTTATTTTAATAAGTGATATTATTGCACGAACCATAATTGCGCCAAATGAATTGCCAATAGGTGTAATTACAGGAATGATAGGAGGGCTTGTTTTTATTATTGTTATGAGCAGATCAAAAATGAAGGTATGATGGAAAGGAAGAATTTTCTTAAAATAAAAAACCTAAAAAGTGGATATTCCAATAACATAGTTATTAGGGATTTAAGCTTTGGTGTCACTAAAGGATCCTTTACAGGAATTATCGGACCAAATGGTTCGGGGAAAACTACCTTGTTTAAAACCATAACAGGGGAGTTGTCTCTTGTTGATGGAGATGTTTTTCTGAATGATGATTGTATTTCCAATATGTTGTCAAAGGAAAAGGCTCAAAAAATAGCAATTGTTACGCAAAATACAGATGCTGTAGATATTCCTGTTGAAGATTATGTATTGATGGGACGTTATCCTTACCGCAAAAAGTTACAACTTTTTGAAACAGAAGAAGATTTTAAAATAGCCCATAAATTCATGAAACTTACAGGTGTATTAAAATTCAAAAATAAATTAATGAATGAACTTAGTGGTGGTGAACAACAGTTGGTAGCTATTGCGAAAGCACTTACTCAAGAACCTGAATTATTATTGCTTGATGAGCCAACATCTCATTTAGATATATCTCATCAAATGCAAATATTGAACCTGATTCAAAAATTTAACGAAGAATATGATCTAACTGTTTTAATGATCATTCATGATTTAAATCTTGCCGCTGAATTTTGTGATTATTTAATTATGATGGATGATGGGAATATTTTTGCAGAAGGATCTCCAGAAGAAGTTTTGACCTATACCAATATTGAAGAAGTTTACAAAGCAATTGTCATTACGCAGGAAAATAGAATTACTAAAAAACCCTCTATTTTACTAGTTTCCGATAGAACTTTTAAACAAATATAACAATGATAAAGTTGATTGTTGTCCGCCATGGAGAAACTATCGAAAATACTCAAGGTGTTTGTCAGGGACAAACAGATGGAACACTATCAGAAAGGGGATTTGAGAATAATAAATTATTGGCAAAAGAACTAAGTGACCATCAAATACATAAAATTTATTCCAGTCCGTTAAAACGAGCTGCTGATACAGCGAAAGAAATATTAAAATATCATTCAATAGAATTAGAATTCAGAGACAACTTGATGGAGTGGTATTTAGGTACTTTACAAGGCGAAAAATTTCCTGACGATTTCGATATTACAAATCTCGGTGATGATATGGAAAATGCCGAACTGGTAAAAAAAAGACTCTTTTATTTTTTAGGAGAAATAAAAGATCAACACAAGGATGAAACCATTGTTATTGTAAGTCATGGATTAACTATTAAAGTGCTTACAACCATTTTAAAAAAAATGCCTATTACAAGAGCTGCTGAGGTAAAACTTATGAAAAACTCTGGCTATGAGTTATTTATAGTTTAATAAGCTTATTAAAATTAATTTCTTCTTTTTAGTAAAATTACCTTTGCCACAATAAATAAAAGTTTTAATTTTGTGATGAATTTGGTTTTCCGCATTTAATATTAAATCGGAATTAAAAGGGAATCCGGTGCAAAACCGGAGCTATACCCGTAGCTGTAAGCCTTAAAAAAGCTTTTTCAATCTTCGCCACTATCTTAATTTAAAGATGGGAAGGCATGAAAAAGCAAGGTGAGCCAGAAGACCTGCCAGAGATTATGTTCGGGTTAAACAAAATATATAATGTCAATAAAAAAAATTACATTTCTGGTACTTGTGTTTTTTATGCATTTCACAATCAAGGGGCAAACATTGGATACGATTGTTTTGTTAGATGATATTGAATTGACTGTAAGCAAACAAAAATTTCTTGTAGGAAGTAAAATAGAAACGATCGATTCTGTTAAATTAAATATTGTTTCAGGTGGGAATTTAACAGATATGATAAATCGGTATTTTCCTATTTATGTAAAACAGGATGCCGGAGGATTATCAACCATAAGATTTAGGGGTACAAGCCCTGACCATACGGCAATAATGTTTGACGGAATTAATATTAATTCGCTAACACTTGGTCATTCAAATATGTCAAACATACCTATGTTTTTGTTTGATGAGGTTAAAGTACAGTTCGGAAGTTCAAGCTCATTGTATGGTACCGATGCCATCGGAGGCAGTATTCAATTGATTAATCAGCCAAAATGGAACAATGGATTTAATGCGGGGTTACAACAAGATATTGGTAGTTTTGGGTCGTTTTTTACAGGATTAAAACTTGGATATAGCAACCATAAAATACAATATGCAATCAAAGCATTTCATCAGCAAAAAAAGAATGATTTCCCCTTTTTAAATACGGCTGTTAAAGATTTTGAAAAAGATAAATTTGTTGATGATGAACAGAAAAATGCATCTATTAAAAACTACGGAATACTTCAGGAATTTAATATTAAAATATCTGAAAAACTGTTATTTTCTACAAAACAATGGTATCAAAATAACTGGCATGAGATTCAGCCAAACATGTCAGAGAATTATTATGGAGCTGATTATAAAGAAATTGAAAATAATAATTTAAGAATAACTGCAGGCTTAAATTATAATTCAGGAAAACATAAATTTACTACAGGCCTGGGTTATGTTTATGATTATCAATTGTATGATAATAATTATGATCAAACCATATCAACCCAAACCATTACTGGCAATTTAAATTATTTTAATTCTGATTTCCTTCATGGAAATTTTAACATTGGGATGAATTATTCACATTTAATGTCTGATGTTTATGCTTATAATGAAAATATCAATGAAGATCGAGTTGATTTTTTCACTTCCTACAAAGTAAAATTATTGAAAGAATTAACGGTGGGTGTAAATATGAGAGAGGCTATTGTGATCGATTATACTAGTCAATTTGCTCCTTCATTAGGTTTTGATTATCTGTTCAAAGAAACAAATGAAAGTGTGTTTACTGGTAGTTTTTCCATCTCTAAAAGTTTCAAGATCCCAACATTTAATGATCGTTTCTGGTATCCAAATGGTAACCCGGATATTCTTCCGGAAAACGGAATGAATTATGAAATTGGTTATAAATTGAATATAAAGAAGGATAAAAGCACTATTGATTTTGGTTTTAATGCCTTTATCATGAATGTTGATGATTGGATTCAGTGGGTTCCTTCTGGTGATATGTGGCGACCACAAAATATTAAGATGGTGCAAAGTATGGGGCTTGAATTAAATTTCAATAAAGCATGTGAACTGGGAGATGTTGATCTTAAATGGGGAATAAATTATAGTTTAACAGATGTATCTGATGTAGATAACTTTTGGAGTTTTAATTTTTCAGATAGAGAACAATTATCCTATACACCAAAACATATAGTAAATACTTATACTACAGTTGATTATAAGAGTTGGTACTTCAATTTTTCCGGCTCTTATACAGGAAAAAGGATAACAGAAAGTAAAGATGATCTGGACGGTTATTTTCTAGCAAATACATCTATAGGGAAGAACTTAAATTTTAAAAAAAACACCTTTTCTATCAACTTAAATATAAATAATATATTCAATAAAGCATACCAAAATCAGGCATATTATGCTATGCCTGGCAGAAATTTCAATTTAAGTCTAAAATATTTATACCATTAATCTAAAATCATTTTAAAATGAATTCAATTAAAAAAATTATTCTATCAGTATTATTTTTATC
>JAUVCP010000226.1 GCA_030590765.1 Flavobacteriaceae bacterium
TTTTTGTCGAACTCAAAAATAGGGGATTCTCAGGTATCTTTAAAATAAGGACTTTCGGATGCTAGTGTTATGAAATATTTTATCTAGCCTAAAAAAAACGATTTATAATGCTTAAAAAGCCATCTATTTTATATATGTAAATATAATTTATTTTTTGGATTTAGACTGTAAAAATCTATCCTTAAGGAAAGTCCTAAATAAGTGAAATATTTATGGGAATATTAGTAATTAGAAATTAGCGAATCGTGTATTGAACTTTTTGAAACTCAATATCCTCTCCATTAGTTTCAAGTAATTTATCAATTCTTTTAGCTAATTTACCTTCAATATTATTTGTTGCACCTTTCTTTTTATAGATAATTTTTCCGTCTTTATTAATGATGATATAAATAGGAAATACTTTATACATACTAGTTTGATGGGTATTAAAAACTTTTTCATTTTCTATAGCAGACAAATGTTGATAGTAATTATACTCACCTTTGATTGAACTACTTAAACTGTCATTTAGTTTATCTGTTATGGCAATAAAAGAAACATTTTTATACTGATATATTTCTGCAAATTGATCAATTCTTTTCCAGTTATCGGAATTGTCTGGGTTTAGAATGCTAATTACTTTAATGTTATTATTAGCCTTATTTATTTCAAACTGCTGTCCTTTGATAGATGAATCAATAATCCATTGATTTTTGACTTGTGATATCAAATTAAATGACAAAAAGAAAACCATAAATATCATGGTAATATGTAGATTTGATTTTGTCATTATTATTTTTAGTTTCTAAATTGACTAACAAGCTTTGCTCCTGTCCTTTTTTAAATAGACGTTTATAAAGCTTTGACGTTACTCCTGATTGTGCTAAATAAGTGTTAATGTTTTAGGCTGTAATAAGAAAGAAAACGATCTGACAGGTGTTTTAGTTGGTTTTACAAATGAGTGATTAAAGCAATAGAACCCTATCAGATTCCGTTCTAATCCATATATTTGAAAATGTATTGATCTAATTTATATATCATAATTGAATTATATCCATGTCGAAAAAGAATAAATTTGGCACATTTGCTGGCGTATTTACTCCTTCTATCCTAACAATTCTTGGGGTAATTATGTATATGCGTTTGGGGTGGGTTATTGGTAATGCTGGATTAATGGGGGCTATTGCTATTATCATTCTTGCCCATGTTATTGCAATTACAACAGGATTAAGTGTTTCATCTGTTGCAACCGATAAAAAAATTGGAGCCGGTGGTATTTATTACGTACTTTCCAGAAGTATGGGGATTCCTATTGGAGGTTCTATAGGAATAGCTTTATATGTTGGAACTGCTTTTTCTATTGCACTGTATCTTATTGGTTTTGCCGAGAGTTTTAATGGCTATTTTGATTTGGGAACGAGCATTAATAATTATAGAATTACAGGAACAATTGCTTTGGTCTTGCTTACCGCTTTGGCTTTGATAAGTACATCTGTTGCTTTAAAAGCTCAGTTTTTTATTCTGGCAGCCATTATCATTTCAATACTCTCCATTTTTTTAGGAACTAACGAATTTGCACCGGAAAAAATACCCATGTTTGCTTCTGAAGGAGCTGTTAGTATGGAAGTTGTATTTGCTATATTTTTCCCGGCAGTTACTGGTTTTACAGCTGGAATTGCTATGAGTGGTGACTTAAAAGATCCAAAATACTCCATCCCTATTGGTACTTTATCAGCTATAGGTGTAGGGCTTATCGTTTATATTGCTCTCGCTGTTTTTATGGCTAAAACCATCAATTCAGAGCTATTGAAAACTGATTATAATATTTTAATGAAAATTGCTTTATTTGCTCCAGCTGTGGTTGCGGGTATTTGGGGAGCAACACTGTCATCGGCTCTTGGAGGAATTCTTGGTGGTCCAAGAATTTTACAGGCAATGTCGGTTGATAAAGTAACTCCAAAAATATTTGGAAAAGGAAAAGGAAAGAATAATGAGCCTGTAAATGCACTACTACTGGTTTTTATCATTGCAGAAGCAGGAATCTTAATTGGCGAATTAGATGTTATAGCTCGGGTGGTATCCATGTTCTATTTAACTGCTTACGGCTTTATCAATATTACTTATTTTTTAGAAAGCTGGGCAAATCCTGATTTTCAACCAACTTTTAAGATCAAACGCTGGATCGGATTTTTAGGTTTTGTAGCTTCATTTGGAGTAATGTTCAAGTTAGACATGCTTGCCATGTTTGGAGCATTAGCAGTAGTTGGTGGTTTGTATTTTTGGTTGGAACGTAAAGAAGTTAAACTACAATCTAATGATGTATGGCGAAGTGTTTGGGAGAATGTTGTAAATAAAGGATTAAAACAAATTGATTCTCAGGCTACTACTGAAAGTTCCAATTGGAACCCTAATGTCATACTATTTAGTGGTGCCAGTGCTCATCAGCATTTCTTATTAGAATTATCAAAAACCGTATCAGGAAGAACCGGAGTTGTTACCAATTTTAAATTAATTCTGGATAAAGAAAATATCAAACATCAAAAAAAAGCAGATCAAATTGTACGAGATGAGTTACTTACAGAATTAGGAATATTTGGAAGACAGATCAAAGTAGATAATATTTATACTGGTATTACAAATATTGCAACAACTTTTGGTTTTTCGGGTGTAGAACCTAACACCATTATGATGGGATGGCCCAAAGGTTTGGAAAACTCTGTGGAGTATTCAAAAATGACAGAAACCTTGTTGCATTTAGATTATAATTTACTCTATCTAGATTTTGATATGAAAACAAAGTTTGGTGATTATCAAACGGTTGACCTTTGGTGGAGAGAAACAGATAGTAAGAATGCAGAAATGATGCTTAATATTGCCAGGTTTATTATTGGTTCACCAAAATGGAACAAAACGAATATCAGGGTTTTATTTGTAAATAATAACAATGTCAATAAAAAGATCATTAAAATAAAAATTTCAAAACTTGTTGAAGACCTCAGGGTAAATGTAAAAATCAAAATAATCAATAATACAGTTGAACAAAAAGCATTTTATGATATAATTGAAGAACAGTCTGTATCTACAGATCTAACATTGGTTGGAATACCTGATTATAAAATTGAAAAACAAGCAGAATTTATTCTTAAAACAAACCATTTATTTGAAAATATTGGCTCTACCCTACTGGTTAAAGCTGCTAACAATTTTAATGTTCTTGATCTGGATTTTAGTAAAAAACAGAAAAAACAAAAAAACAAAAAAATTAGAATCTAAATTCATAAAAAGGAATTGCCTATACCCTATTTTATAAAAGGTATTGAAAAATCACCTTCTTATCAGGCTAAAATGCCCTTTATGAATTCTTCCATCTTCTAGTTGAACCATATACCAATAATCCGTTGAAGGCATTTGATTTCCTCTGTATAATCCATCCCACCCTTCTTCTTTTGAATCAATTTGTTTTAATAATTTACCAAATTTATCATAAATATAGATTTTAGAATTTGGTTGAGAAATAACTCCATCTACCTGCCATGTATCATTAATACCATCACCATTAGGTGTAAAAAATTTAGGGTAACCAATAACAAACACCTCTATACTTGCAGTACCACATCCGTTTATATCTTTTATAAAAACAGTATGTTTACCTGCAATCACGTATTCAAATAAATTTTCAGTTTGATAAGGACCATATGCATCATCTAATGCAAATTCATATATACCTATTCCTAAATTATCAATATTTATTTCTATTGTATTATTTTCTGAATTATCTGTAACCGTAATATCATTTGAATCTATAGTAGCAATGATAGATTCCGCTACTTCTACTGTTTTAGGAAAGGATTCGCAATGGGTGTCAGAAGTCGCTAAAACTGTATATTTTCCACCAGATGAAACTGTTATTGTAGATTCAGTACTAATAATTTGATCATTTTCATCAAACCATGTATATGTATAATTGTCAACCGGGTTATAAGTTGCCAGTGTAATTGAAGATAAATTCAAACAAACGATTGCTGTTGGGTCTACATCAAATTCAGGTAATGAATGAACCGTTAATACCAAATGTGGACCAATACCATAACAATCTCCATTGTCATTACTTTCCACCCTAATATAAAGCGTTTGAGAATATGGTGTTTCATTTCTATAATCTGTTTGAGGCTGAATTTCATTTTGCTCTAATTGAGCATCTGATAAATTTCTATAGTATTGAACGATTAGATTTTGCTCAGGTAACTGATCTAATATGTTTTCTGATGCCTCAGTCAGATCAAATAAAAAAAAGCCATCATTACTGGAATCTGTATCACATTCCATCAATTCCTCTTGAAAATCATCAGGAAAAGATGTTGTTGATACTTCTAAATGTACAGTTGAAATATCATAACAACCACTGCTGTTTTCCACTCTTGCATAAACAGTATCAGATCTGGAATTATTAAATGGAAATGGGTTCAAAGGGTTTATTCCCTCATCAGCATCCGTCATTGAAATATGGTTAGTTACAATTAGACTGTTATCATTGTTAGTAATGATATTATTTGCTTCTCCCAGGTTAAAATCAGTAAAACCATCAGGTATTCCATCTTCATCACAATTTTTTAGGGTTACGTCATTACTAATTACCGGAATATCATTAATTGTGGCAATAATGGATTCTCTTAGTCCTTCAACACATCCATTTTCAGAAGCTAAGATATAATACTCTGTTGTAGTACTAAGCACTGGAGTAGTAAATGAATTACCAGTAAATAACGGAGTCACAGAAGAAAGCGATTCAAACCAAAGTACAGAACCTGATGATGCGGTAGCTGTTAATATAACTGTGCCAGATCCACAATTCTTTCCAGCATTGTAGTTTTCGATAAAAGGTACATAAATTCTAGT